>RECE01000285.1 GCA_007694165.1 Bacteroidota bacterium | reverse complement strand
TTTAAACCGTCGGCTAAAGCACGACGGCAATAGATATTTTCTTTTTTACCAGGATTAATCAATCAAAGTAATTCCAATTGAGCTCAGTTTAACTTGAGTTTAAGATAACAAGAACAGCACAAATATTTTACATCTGGCAAGAAAGCGGACATCCACAATAGCTTTTAACAGGCATATAGAAATCTGGGTACAAGGTGTTTAATGCAAGTCAACGAACCGTGTAAATTATTTTCTACCGAAATCGGCAGGTATTTCACCCCAGTTTTTGGTATCCCATTTAAGGATTTTATTGGTCCAGGTATTTTGTTTCAGCCAGTTTTCGGCGCGATCAATATAATCGAAAAGCTTTTCGTTGGCAGGCTCCTCCTGCAGTGTGGTTTTTGCTTTTTTATTGCGCACCCAGGCCATAGCCGTCATGCTGTCGGTATAAATGGGCAGGTTTATGTTTTTTTGTTTGCACATGGCCAATGCATGTACAATGGCCAGAAACTCTCCTACATTGTTGGTTCCTTTGGGAAGGGGACCCATTTTGAAAAGCACACTATTGTCAGCGGTATAAACCCCCTGATATTCCATGTTTGTGGAGGCTGAGCTATAGGCCGCATCCACGGCTATGCTGGCTTTTATGGGGCCGCCTCCGGCATTGGGATTTGCGGGTGATGCAGGAGCCGCATTTTTACCAATGTGCTTATAAAAAGGCTCATTGATGGCTTTCCGGGCCTGCACCTCGTTTTCAAATGATTTGTATTTGGCGTTAGGATAGTTTTTGATTGCTTTTTCACAAGCTTTCCAGGTTGCAAAAACGCCGGTTTCATGACCATCCCACACTACATAAAATTTCTTCTTTGCCAAAATCGGGTATTTTTTGTAAACCTAACTTTCTATTTTAAAGCATCCCAGCCCTGAGCTTTCAACTCTACAATACTCCCAGAGGAAGATACCATATCCGCCTGGGCAGGATTTTCTGTAATGTGACCAATGATACTGACACTTGCAACATCCTTGATTTTTTCATAGTCAGACTGGCGTATGGTAAAGAGAAGCTCATAGTCCTCTCCCCCATTAAGGGCAAAAGTAGTGGGATCAATTTTAAACTCATGCGCCACTCCGGCAGTTTGCATATCTACCGGAATTTTATCCTCATAAATCACAGCACCTTTCGCAGAAGATCTGGCAATATGCAAAATCTCTGAAGCCAGCCCATCACTGACATCAATGAGCGAGGTGGGAATAATGTTTAACCCCTCAAGCATCTCGACGATGTCTTTTCGAGGCTCCGGTTTCAGCTGCCTTTCCAGCACATAATTGTAATTGCTGATGTCGGGTTGCATATCAGGGTTGGCTTTGAATACCTCTTTTTCCCTTTCCAGGATAAGCAAGCCGGCATAGGCTGCTCCCAGATCTCCGCTAACACATATCAGGTCACCATCCTGTGCCCCCGACCGGTAAGCAATCCTGTCTTTTTGCACTTTCCCCATGGCAGTTACAGAAATACATAGTCCCGATTTACTGCTGGTGGTATCTCCGCCTACCATATCCACCTGGTATTTTTCACATGCCAGCAACATCCCTTCGTACAACTCCTCAAGTGCTTCAACAGTAAATTTGCTTGAAACGGCAATGCCAATGATAACATGGGTGGGTTTTCCATTCATGGCATAAATATCCGACAAATTTACAGCAATGGATTTGTATCCAAGATGTTTGAAAGGAGTGTACATGAGGTTGAAATGGACTCCTTCCATAAGCAAATCTTTGGTCAGCAAAGTATTTTGTTCACCATCTGTGCCTATCACTGCAGTATCGTCTCCAACCCCTTTGAGGGTCTCTTTATGATAGTGTTTTATGTTTTTTGTCAACCGGTCAATCAATCCGAATTCTCCCAGTTCTGTTAAGGGTGTTTTACTCATCTGTTGCTATTTGTTTGTGTTGCCAGGGTTTTCTCCACGATAAAAATCTGTTGGATGAAAATGACCTTAGCTAATAATTTTAGATTGTATTTTAATGCTTTCTTTGTGAATTAAATCCAGCAAACTTTCGAGAAATTCCTTGCTCAACCCTTTTTCAACGCCATACGCTGTTCTTGTCTCCATGATGGTTTTCCAACGTTTGATTTGCAATACCGTCATTTCACATTCTTTTTTGATATGTGCCATATCGTCAACGACGTTCATCCTTTGAGACAAAGTGTTGATTAGCATCTTATCGAGCTCATCAACCCGGTTTCTCAGGATTTCCATTTCCTTACAAGGATTCTCATCAGACTTTATCGGAATTTTTAGTTGTTTCACAAGCTTTTCGAGATCCCCGGGGGTAACCTGTTGCGCAGCGTCTGTAAGGGCAACCAAAGGATTATGATGAGACTCAATCATAAAGCCATCTGCATCCAGCAGCAGTGCTTGCTGAATAACTTCATGAAGCAGGGATCTTTTACCGGCAATATGACTGGGGTCGCAAAGAACAGGGAGTTGAGGGAAGTTGCTTTTTAGTTTTACCGGGATGTCCCACAAGGGCTCATTGCGATACCTTGTTTTTTCATAAGTATTGAAACCCCTGTGGACCGCGGCAAGTTTATTGATCCCGTTCATATAGAACCGTTCAATAACACCCATCCATAGCGAAAGATCGGGGTTGAGCGGGTTTTTGACCATAACAGGTACATCCACACCGCGCAAGGCATCGGCCAACTCCTGAATAGAAAAAGGATTAACGCTTGTGCGGGCACCAACCCACAAAATATCAATGCCTGCTTTCAAACAAGCCTCCACATGTTTGGGTGTGGCCACTTCCACAGCCAGCGGGAAACCATACTTTTCCTTTACTTCTGCGAGCCATTTCAATGCAATTTCGCCATGCCCCTCGAAGCCACTGGGACGTGAACGTGGCTTCCAGATTCCACTGCGGAAGGCAGAAACCAAACCGGTTTTATGCAGTTGGGCCGCAGTAGCCAGGATCTGTTCCCTGCTTTCTGCACTGCACGGACCACTGATTATCAAGGGGCGGCACTTTGGCTTTAACCAATCTTCCAGTGGCTGTATTTCATATTCGTTTAGAGTGGGTTCCATTAGTGTTCAATACTTTTACACAATCTATACCGGCATTATTTGATGCCAACTTGCAGGTATATGCGCACATGGCCGCAATAAACCGATACTTTAATAGTTTACATATCAACAAAATCAAATGTCGTTTTGTTGATTTACCTGCATTCATTTACCTTTGCAAAGGTAACAACTAAAGTTCATCTGCAAACCGACTCTTTCGAAGCTTTGTTACGGAAATTGTATTTGTCAAATAAGCCTTAAAGGGAATGTATGTACAACCCATCATAAATGCACTGGAGCGGCTTAAACTGGAGGGGAAGAGTATGTTTGCAACCTCCTCCTTTCAAAGCCAAAGCAACGTATTGCTGCACCTGATAAGCATCACTGCGCCAGAGATACCGGTTTATTTTATCGACACGGGCTACCACTTCCCGGAAACCATTGTTCATAAAAATAATATCGCGTCAATTCTGGGATTGAGGGTGATTGATCTCAAACCTATGGTCTCAAAGCACCTTCAAAGAGATGCCGCAGGCAATCTTTTATTTACCTTTGACCCCGACTATTGCTGCTATTTAAACAAGGTGCAGCCTATCGAAGAACTGTTTTCAAAATTTGACATCTGGATAAACGGCATACGCGCTGAGCAGAGCTCTTACCGAAATAACCTTTCGGAATTTGAACCTACCGGTGGCAAAACAGTAAGGTATCACCCTCTGTTGAACTGGACCCGTGAGGACATTGAAGAGTACCTGCTAAAGCACAACTTGCCTGCTCATCCGCTTGAGATGTCAGGCTATAAAAGCATAGGGTGTGAACCATGCACCAGGCCTGTGCAAGCTGATGACAACAGGCAGGGCAGATGGTTTGGAATGAAAAAGACTGAATGTGGGCTGCACAGTGAAAAGACTTGCTGCAACAGCCCTAAACAATAACAGAATCGCTTACCACTCTTTCAGAATGGTTAGTTAGGTTTTTTAAATGTAAACAAATGAAGGTTTTAATTACAGGTGGAGCCGGTTATATCGGCAATGAACTGGTTTTTCAATTATTAAAAAATCCGGCAATTGAAAAAATTACTGTTTATGACAACCTCAGCAGAAAGAACTATAATCTCTTTCTGGACAACCGGTTTGAACCACGAAAACTGCAGTTTGTAAACGGAGAATTGCTTGACTCTCGCAAAATCCGAAGGGAACTTGAAGATATTGATATCGTTTATCATCTGGCGGCCATTGTTTCCACTCCCTATGCCACCGAAAACTCACACCTTTTCGAACAAGTGAATCACTGGGGTACAGCCGAACTGGTTTACGCGCTGGAAGACAGTAACGTCAAAAAATTTGTATATCTCAGCACTACTTCTGTATACGGAGCGCAGGATGAGATGATCAATGCAGAAACACCCCCTGAGCCCAGAACCTTCTACGGCAGTAGTAAATTAAGAGGTGAGAAACATGTGGAACGCCTGATGGATAAAATGGACACCTACATTATTCGCTGCGGCAATGTATATGGCTATAGCCCCAGTGTGCGATTCGACGCTGTAATCAACAGGTTCATGTTTGAAGTAAACTTTATGGGCCGCATACAAATCAACGGAAACGGACAACAAACCAGGGCGTTTATTCACATCGACAAAGTTGTAAGGGTTTTACACAACCTTTTGGGAGACACATTTAGCCTGCCTTCCGGCATTTATAATCTTTCTGACAAGAACCTTTCCATTGCAGAGATAGCAGAAGTAATCAGGGAGATATATCCTTTTATGGAGGTACTCTACATAGACCAGCATCTTGTGATGCGTGAAATAAAAGTTGAACAGGATAACAGAATAAGTCCTTTAATGGATGTGTCTCCTGTAAGTGTGAAAGAAGAACTTATGGACTTCAAAAACAACTTCTCCTTCTCATCCTATTTTGAAAGTATCAGCGAAGTGCCAAAGACATAAGAGGCTGTTTCAAAAGCCGGATGTTATCTGGACGCTAAGCAGTTTGACGGGCTCACTGTACCACTTGTCGAAGCGTGTATCTAACTGATAACCAGCTGTCGTTTCGACAAGTTCAACGACCGGTAAACACTTTTGAGACAGCCGCGTCTGTTGTTAATTAGTGTCAGCGAGAAAACTCATCACTCAGTAGCCAGCCAGCAAAAAGACCTTTCACTACATCAGCATAAACCTGAAGCTGAATCCGGCATGCGTATTGGAAGTCGGAAACTGATTGGAGACAAACGGATTGGTCATGTTTCTGTCATAAAACAATCGCATATTCACCCTTGGACTCACCTGGTAATCGGCCGAGAAGTTGATCCCCATGGAGTTTTGTCCTGCCGAAATCACGTCTACCTCTTCAATAATCTTTCTCAATACGGTCATGTTTCTGCGGAATGAAAGATCCAGGCGCAACACCAAATCACTCTGTATGCGCTGCGTATTGTTTCCTTGCGCAAGGTTAAAGGCAAGATCCTTGAAACGATAGCCGGTACCAATGACAATTTCGCGCGATTTAACATCTGTTACCTGGTTATTGGCAAAACTCAACCCTATATTTCTCGAACTGCGGTATTCCAGTCGTGTCATCAGGCTGTTTACCCAGGTCATATCAAAACTGATAAGCGGACTGAACTGCTCGTTAATACTAACCTGTCCAATCTCATACTCAGGGATAAAATTGCCAGTATTATCCAATGCAGAGGGAAAACCGGGAAAATCCAGCGATTCTTCATATCGGCCAATGCTCCTGAATGATCCTACTGTAAAAGTACTTCGGTAGCCATGGGCAATGGTAATGGACTTAAAATATCTTTTCAATAGATCAATGCGCGTTAAACCGTCGTATGTGAGGCGCCAGTTGGGCATGGGGATGTCCAGAAACGGGCTGGTTTTGGAGGTTGATGGATCCCATCCGGCATATGCCGCCATAAAGGCAGGAATCAAAACATCCTGAGAGGTAGGGCCGTAACCACCGGGGAAGCCATCATCAGAAAGTTCGTCAATTGGAAAGTCGCTAAGGGCGGCATTGGGATTCTCATCGAACAACCTCTGGGCAATTATCAACCGGTATTCTTTGAATTTTTCAAATGCCGCAGAAGTGTAATTCTCATCGGTACCTTCGAAAGCAGAGGAAATGGAAAGAAATGAAATACTGAAATTTCCGGTAGTTTGAGGGCTGAAAGAAGCGAAAATACCTTCATCGGCTTTAAAATACTCAGAATGCGAACGCGAATAATTTCTGAGTGCGGTAAACTCAATCCTGAGATTGGGGATAGGTTCAAATTGTGAGCGGGCAGAAATATTTTGGGTGTAATTGTTAATGTATGCCTGGTTGAGCATTGGGTCGTCAGTAATCCAGTTATACCTGATAGCATTATCCCGAATGTCTTGCTGGCTGCCAAAAATGAAGCCTAACCCCGGAGCACCATAGCCATTCTGATCCAAATTCCAGTCCATTCCCATCAGCGAGGGCGATTGCTGGAACCCGGGTAAACGGGTACCATTGGTTTCAGAATAGTTGACACTAAAATTGCGGAAGCCCATCAATACTCGGAAAAATCCTTCATACGTCTTTTTAAAATAATTGGGTCGATCATCATCATTCTGAGCAGTTTGTTGCTGTTGCTGCCCGGGTCGCTGTTGCTGGCCCCGTTGGGGGGCGCGAGCCATACCCTTTTGGTTGATTTCACGCAAAAAGTTCACCTTGTTATACAGGTTTACAAAATTGGCATTAACATTGAGCCTTTTGGTATTGGCATTTTCAATGGTATTGCCAAGCTGCGCTGCAGCAAGAGGAGCAGCCTGCCAGTCGTAATTGGCAGTATAACCGGCATTGGCCGTAACCCAGTCAAGCATCGGAAGCTTGTTAATGGGAACATTGTAGGTAAGGTTGGCACGATGCGTATAATACGTATTTCTTCCGAAGCTTCTGATGTTGCCAAGGATAGAATCCCTCATATGACCATAATTCTCATCATTCCGGTTTACCCTTCCCGGGGGTTCATCAATGCGGGCATTGTTGGTGGCCTGAAACTCAAGCTTAAGCGCTCGGGTAAAGTCCCAGCGTATATCATACAACCTGTCCCAGGAAAAGGTTTTCACATAGTTGGGCTCTATAACAATCTGATATTGACTCTTATCACGCATCAAAGATTCGCCGTATCCCCTGTTCATGTTGGTTCTCAAAGAAACCATACGTGGCAGGTAGTAGAAGTTAAAATCCCTTACTATCCTAAGCGCATTGGAGGAGAATAGGGAAACCCCGGAAAAGGGTGTAACATTCTTTGGGGTAATTTGCCAGTTATAGCCAATGGCACCCCGCCATAATTTCTGAACATCGTATTCAATATCTATATTTCGGGCAAATATTTCGGCATAAGAATAGGTGAAATCGAAGTTTTCGATGCTGTAAAATCTGTTGCTCCCTCCGGGGGTTAGCCTGCTTTTCCCGACATTGCTAAAGTTGAAATTTTTTCTCCGGATATAATCAGTTGCCAGGGTTTTTACTGAATCTCTCTGGGCTTCCGACTCATAAGAATCCAAATCATCCTTGAAAAGGATATCAGGATTCAACGGGTTGTACTGTGGATCGGTAAAAGATTCAGAAAAACTGAAATGGAAAGGGATTCTCAGACCAAAATTTTCAGGGAAGAATTTTCCAAGTTCCAGGTTAGATGCAATATCGTATGACCTGACAAATTCCTTGCTCCTGTCGTTTACTTTTTGCTCTATACTTCCAAAACCCGGGGTGCTTGTAAACCCTACCAGGGTGAGATTGCCCAGGTCGGCAAGCTGAGCATTGACACGACCCGTGGCTGCCCAGCCACCCTGGTCTTCAAACTCATAGAGCCTAAGCTCATTGACCCATATCTCGGCAGATTTGGCCAGTCCGTCGTCGTCAGGAGTATTGAAAGACCTTCTGGGATTGCGGATACCAATCATAATCACCCTCACATTGCTCAGCGTGGGTGTACCGATAACTGTCATTCTGTTATCCCCATCGAATTCTGAATAGGGGGTGTTCAGGTTTACGCCACTGGAAACCTCCCTGGAAAGAACATTTCGGGTAAGCTTCAGGCTGGTGAGTTTCTCCAGTTCAATATCAAAGTTGTTCGCTTCGGGCCACACCAAATCACGGTTGGGTCCGGTACCCCAGGGGGTAACCTTCATGGGCACTTCATACTCATAATAGTTGTTGGTAAAGTCAGAGCCCAAACGGATAAAAACGGTAAGATCATCATCTCTCAATGCAAGCTCATCGCCAAAGGCTTCGGCATGTGCAAACATTTTCAGGCGACGGTATTGTCTCATATCAAGATCGGCGGTTTTATATACTGCTCTGGCATCTCCATCCTTGAGATCATTGACCCGCATGGCAAGAGATTGTTCATTTCTTCTCTGCAGGGAGGTGGTTCCCAAATCCTGCTCGCGCTCAATACCGGGAGGCAAAACGTATGGGATGGGAGAACGGGTTCCGTTTTCCTCAATATTAACTGTAAAAACTTCAAAAGAGGTGTCAGCATTGTTATCAGGCACGTACTCTCCGGGAGCTGTGAGCGCCCGGTCAAAGGTTCTCCAGTTACCGCGAACAAGTTCCAATGTGGCAAAGCGAAGGAAAATGGGCTCTTCGAAACCCTTCATAAACATCCTCATAAAACGGATAGACTTGAAATCCTGTATATTGTTGATGGCTTGCCTGTTGGGGTCGCGAAGCGGAATTTTAAACTGATACCAGTTTACCACTTCATTATTTCCGTTTTTAAGGGTAACCCTGGCTTCCATTACATCCGTAATATAATTCTGCCCTACCACCATATCTTCAGGACGCAAGCTCACCCTGTACTGCCAGTATCTTTCGGCTTCATTGAGCGTACCGTCCTGGTTGATATCTTCTGTATTGGGAAGATTGGTTGCCTGCGTGGGATAGGGCTCGGGCGACATATCAGATGTGGGGCTGTTGCCTTCCATCCCATTGAATCTTTTGTAGCGATCAAGTATCTCCACCTGATTCTGATCCAACTCCGAACCTCTGAAATACTGGAAGTTATCAGCAGAGGGATCTTCATTGGCAAGACTGAATGCTTGTGATGCTGCTCCGTGGCGAGCAATGATTTGGTCCAAAAATTGATCTTTAAAAAATATTCGTTCGTCTTCTGTACTCAAACCGTCAAGCCCGATATCCTGAAACTCGCGTGCTGTTGGGTTGTTGTCGAAAGCGTTAACGATAGACTGTACGGTGGGAACCCGTCCCCAGATGGTTGTATCCACATTCACCAATTCATCAGAGGTAGGCAAGCCATTTTCAAAAGCTTTTCTTCCGTCGCGCAATACATCTTCAGAAACATCTCCCAGGTTAAAATATAAATCGCCCCCTCTGTGGTCTTCATCATAAATAAAAGGGTCGAGCATCCAGAAAGTTATGTACTCTATGTTGGAAGATTCGAAATCGGTATTCTGCATAGGCCTCATGATACCCCCCCAGCGGCTGGCCGGGTTGGTGAGACTTCCATCCTGACCCATACCGGCACTGTAAGAAGAAGGATAAACATCATAATTGTACATCCCCCTTTCACTGGGGTAATAGGCGAGATTCAACACGGGAATAGCTGCCGGAATTCCTGAGGGGTTATCTTTATTGGGCCAGATTTCGTTTTCCCTCACCTCACGTACATAGTGATTGGATTGCTGATCGGGATCGTTGCGTATGTGAGAAGGAGTGAGGTTGTTATTGTCCCAGAAGAGCCTGTCAATGATATACCAGGCAAGCCTTGCGTTGTTGAAACGGAAGGCAAGATCGGTTCCGGGTGCCCCCTCAGGAAACATCCCCTGTTGTGTTTGAAACTGGGGTGTGCTGGCAATAGACCATGAATGCACATTCCTCATATCGATGGTAGACTTGCTGGCTTCAAAGTCATCAATATAAGCAGTACCTGCACTTCCGATCAGGCGGGAGTGCCCCGGAATCAGATGGGCAAATTCTCCCACGAACGTAATCCGCGAAGGGGCCGTGGTAGAATAAAAGGGGAGCTTATCGAGCATTCGTGTTAAAAACAACGACTCTGTCTGGTAAGTGGCATTTAAACCCCAGATGGTGTTGGCAATGGGCTCGTCGCCATAGTTTACTTTTTGGGTCAATGGTCTTTCCGACAATCGCATGATGGTAGCCCCGAGACTCAGATTTTCGTTTACCCGGTGATCCACGTGGGTACCCATCAGTGTTTTGGTCTGTATGTTGAACAGGCTGGAACTTTCCAGTGATATTCTGATGGGCGTTCCCGAATTGAGAATTCCTTCATTGATGATCCGAACCCTTCCCAGGGTATAGTCAACGGTATAATCTACGTTTTCGGTAAGGGGCACACCACCGGCAGTTACCACCACAGACCCCGGGGGAACATTGATGGCATTAAGGGCTATTTCAGAACCGGAAGCAGATTTGTAGCGCCCCTCAATGAAAAAGCGGTTTTGTTCGGGAAATTGCTGGGCCCTGTATCGGGTTGTGGTATAAAGGGAGTCAAAGGCGTACTTATCTCCCAGTTCAGGGTCAACAAGCATTTTTCGTAAATGAGACCCAAAGGGTTCCACTACCGGAAAGTAGACCCTTCCATTGGAGGATTGTATGGTACCTCCTTGTCTTGCAGCATTGTCAATAAAATCGAAAACACCGTCGGGAGTGGCATCCAGTTGTGTATTGAGCCGGTCAAGCCCCATAACCCTGATCAGGGGTTGTCCTTCTACAGGTCCTTCATTTAGAAAACCGATGGGTACACCCAGCTCTTCGTCTTCATAAAGAATATTGAGCCGGAAATCATCGCGGTTGATTTGAAAAGCACCAATATTGTATACGTTTTTCATCATCAAATTCCATCTGGGGTGACGGGTATCAATGGTTGTACTTTTAAGCAGTTTTACAATGAGGGAGTTGGGTGCTGCTACCTCGTTGGAAAATTCACCCACCTGGTATATCTGGTTGTCACCAATTATGGTATATTCAAAAGCAACAGCCAGCACATGGTCAGGGCTTACAGACTGGTTCAGTGAGATGAATCCAAGTTGTGAATTGTAGGTGTACTCATTGTCCCTCAATCGGCGGGCGTTTTCAATATTTTCATAGTCCCTGCCGGCAGAGAACCCCTCTGGTCGCATTCCAAGATAACTGTTTACCTGCGAAATGTTGCGAATGGGTGAATTCTGCATTTCGGTGTACAGATTATTGGAGGAATTGGCAGGTTGAGGACCTGTACCGGAACCCAGGGCCTGATTATAAGGACTGGATTCTCCCAAATCAGCAAAAGCAACAATATTTCTGTTGTCATCAGTGGCAGCGCCAATATTGGTTATCCACACCTCCATTTTGTTTATGATAACATTGGAGCCTACAATGGGGAGTGTTGAAAGGGCTTGGTCATAATTGTCGCGAAAATAGTGCGCGATAAAATAGTGCCTGTTTTCTTCATATTCATCAGCCTTGAATTCATACTCGGTGGTTTGGGCGCCTCCCTGCACTTCAATAGACCGTGATTCTGTTCGTTGCTGTGAAAAAACACTGGTTATGGTAGTATGCCCAAATCGCAACTGCGTCTTAAATCCAAAAAGTCCCTGGTTGCCGGAAATAAGGGTTCCGGGCAACGGGAGGGTAACATCACCGGCCTCAATAAGCTGCAGGATTTCGTCTTCATCCCCCCTGTATTCCAGTTTCATCTTGTTTTCAAAGTCAAAGCTGGCTTCCGTATTATAGTTGGTTTGGATTTCTATTTTTTCTCCAATTTTTGCCTGAACCGAGAGTTGTATTTTTTGCTGGAAGTCAAAATTGGTTTGTTGTCTCCTTCTTTCATCCAGCTGTGGGTCTTCGCGCCTGTTGGAGAGGACACCAAAAATGAGTTCAGCAGATCCTGTAGGTCTGATATCAATAGTGCTTCCCCCGAAGATGCGGTCAAAAACTTCACCCCCTACATAAATCTGCGGAATAATACCATCCTGCCTCTCGAAAGCCTGCGGCTGCGATTTTTCATGCCAGTAGCGCCTGAGAGCGTCATCCATATCATACTGAAGATATTCATCAAAAGAGATGTATTGGGGTCTGCCTATTACCCGGCCATTCATTTTGCGCACCTTGTAATACTGGTTGGTTTGAGGATCGTAGTGTATTTCGGTGGTAATATTGTCGGGCTCGTTGAGAATAATGGTGCTACGTGGGGGGTCGTCAAACTGATAGTCGGCAGGGGTGGCTCCCGAATTTGGGGGTATGGGTTGAACAACCTGCCCGGTAGTATCGGGAACAAGATCAAAACCAGGCACCGTATCGTTGATCATTAAAGAATTCAGAGCCAGGGAAAAAGAGGCTGACCCGGAGAAAATGGCAAAGCAGAAAAACAATATAACCGGAAGAAATCTGAAATTTCGTAAGAAGTTAAGCACCAAATTGTTGTTTTAAAAATATTGCGATATATTTTAAGAGTATTTCAAAGCTTCTTTGATAAGTTGCTCGACACTCATTGAGCTCCCCGGGTTGTTTTTCAGCACCTGATTGAGTGTTTTTTGGGCAATGGCCTTGTTGTAACCTAACATTACTAAAGCAGATAACGCTTCCTGTCGAATAGTATTGTTTGCCGGAGCTAAATTTTCCACAGAAGAGACTCCCTCTTTCTCAAGTTTATCTTTTAAGTCCAATACAATTCTCTGGGCTGTTTTTGCCCCAATTCCCTTTACTGCCTGCAGAGCTGCAGAGTTGTTTCCCACAATAGACTGACTTACCTCATCCACTGTCATTGAAGAAAGAATCACACGGGCAGTATTGGGGCCAACCCCATTCACCGATATAAGATACCGGAAAAGGGTCCTTTCGTCTGCAGTGGCAAACCCATAGAGAGTATGGGCGTCTTCGCGCACAATCATTTCAGTGTGCAGCTTTACAGTTCTCAAATTTTGTACAGCAGAGTAGGTATTGAGCGAAATATGCAGCATATATCCTACTCCATTGCAATTGATTACTATAAAGGCTGGGGTGATTTCAGCTATTTCTCCTTCTATAAAAGCTATCATATTACCGGCATTTAAAAACGACCGGCAAATTTAATAAATAAATCTTTGCCTTTTAAAGGGAAAACTCCCGTATTGGTTTTTACTGACGCACCTTTCTTATGGCTGTTTCCAGTGATTCCTGCATAATACTTTGCGGGGGCGGCTCAATGAGATTGCTTTCCTGAAGCATTTTGGTTATTTCCCGGGTGTGCATGATGTCTTTTTTTGCCTGATCATAGGCTTCCTGCCAGGTCATGATTTTTCTTGCTACCCCGTCTTTAATGGCCTGCATGGCCACATCGGCTGCCTCATGAGGAAACACATTGGTCTCATTCATATTGGCAATGATGTCAGCCGAATGAATCCCTCTTTTCTCTGAAAACCGGGCAATAGACTCTGCCGCAGCAATGGCCATTTCATCGGTTATTTTACGCGCTTTTACCAGCAATGCCCCTTTGAGAATCCCGGGAAATCCTACAGAGTTATTTACCTGGTTGGGGAAATCTCCTCTTCCGGTTGCTACTATGTAAGCACCGGCTTCTTTGGCTGATTCCGGATAAATTTCAGGAACCGGATTGGCACATACAAACACGATAGGTTTCGACCCCATTTGCTCTATCCATCCTTTCTTAACAATATCAGGCCCGGGAGTGGATAAGGAAATCAATACATCAGCTCCTTTAATGGCCTCTTCCATGGTATCAATCTGACGGGGATTAGTAGAAAGGCAAAGCTCCCACTTTCGGTAGAAGCGGTGATCGTTGGCAATATCTTTCCTTCCTTTGTGAAGAGCCCCTTTAGAGTCAAACATAACAGATTTTGCCGGATCGGCTCCGGCCTGGTTAATGATACGGGCAATGGTTGTATTGGAAGCCCCGGCCCCCAGGTAAACGATTTTAACTTCTTCGATTTTTTTATTGACAAGCTTGAGCGCATTGATTAAGGCTGCCAGGGTAACACACGCAGTGCCCTGGGCATCGTCGTGCCATACCGGAATATCACACTCCTCCCTGAGCACATCCAGCACCCTGTAGCAATTGGGTTGCGAAATATCTTCCAGGTTGATGGCTCCGAAACTGGGTTGCACCATTTTCACAAAATCGATGATTTTTTCCGCATCGTGCTCACCCTTTGCGTTACGGCTGTCAACGCAAAGGGCAACGGCATCGATACCCCCAAGGTACTTCATCAGGAAAGCTTTTCCTTCCATTACCCCCAAACCGCCGGGGGGGGTGCAGTTGCCATCGCCAAGTACGCGGGTTGAGTCGCTTACCACTGCCACAAGGTTACCCCGGTTGGAGAGCTCGTATGAGGTATCGTTGTTGTCGCGGATACTCGTACTTATGCGAGATACACCCGGAGTGTACCATGCATTGAACCAGTTAAAGCCATAGACCGGCGCTTTGGGAATGGTTTGCATTTTCCCCTGGTAATGCTTGTGCATTTTAAGGGAAAAGACTTTGTAAAAAAGAGTCTTGGCACAGGCTCTTTCGTAAGGAGTGAAGTCATCCGGAAAACACTCCTCAAAGTTGTCAAGGGATAGATTTAAGGGGTTCATAGGCAAAAGTTTTGATTTAATGGAATAAAGATACGAACAAACCCATATGTTTCACAATAAATATTAAAATATTCTCCATGAGGAAAATGGATTCCTCTTGTATAACCCAATTACAGAATCATTCACCATGAAATTTTAACAAAAAAATCCTCTGTTAAAAGATCCCACCGGGAAAATTTTAACAGAGGATTGCATGCCTGCTGCCTGAAAACAGAAGACATCAAAAAAGAAGCAGTTATTCGTACATTTCCATTATTTGAAACAAATAATCGAGTCTTGGGGTAAGAATGATTTCTGTTCTGCGGTTCTTTTGTCGTGCCTGAGGAGTTTTGGCTGGATCAAGCGGCATATGCTCACCGCGGCCGGCAACGGTAAGACGTTGCGGGTTTATATTGCTGTTATCCAGCAGAATCCTCACAATAGAAGTAGCACGAAGCACACTCAAATCCCAGTTGTCCTTGATTTGGCTTCCGGGTCTGAAAGGTACATCATCGGTATGTCCTTCAATCAATATGTTGATATCGGGATTTTTCTCAAGCACTTTGGCAAGATCTTTTAATGCACTGATGCCAGTGGGGTCAACCCGGGTGCTTCCTGTAGCAAACAACAGGCTTTCCTCCATCGAAACATAAACTTTTCCGTTTTTAATTTCCACGGTAAGTCCCTGTCCTTCATAACCCAGCAAGGCATTGGAAACACTTCGCCGCAGCGCCTGAACGGTAGAGTCCTGGCGTGCAATTATCGATTCCAGTTCATTTACCCGTTGTTCTTTTTCCGACAGCTCGGCTGCTGAACGTTGCAAGCGATCGTTAAGGGCATTGAGGTTTTTTTCTTTTTCCTCCATCTGGGCAACGGCCTTGCGCAATTCGTCTTCCCTTTTTTGTAAATCCTCTTGTGTTTCCTGGAGTTGCCTCAGGATGCGACTGGTTTCCAGGTCCTTCCCTTCAATTAACCTGTCATTCTGCTCCAGGATAATATCGTAGGTTTTGGATAATCTGTCGAAGTTGGATTGCAGGCGCCTGTGACGGATTCCTGTTTCGGTTGTATCTTTTTTCAACTGCTCCAGCTGCTCTTGCAACTGATCGCGCAAGTTGGTGAGTTCATTGTTTTGCGTGAATAGATTTTCATTATCTTTCCGCAATTCCTGATTACGGGTTTCACAGTCCTCTCTTCTTTCCACCAATTCTTCATATTTGCGGGCCGGCACACAGCTGCTGACAAACAAGATGGCCAAAAGGGTGCTGATTAATGGGAAAGTTCTCAATTTTACTGTCATGTTATAAGGGGTTAAGGTGATTTGCACTGCAAAAATAGTTTCTTCCGGAATGGAGAAGCTTGTTTTGTGAAAATATTTTTAGGCCTTTTATTGCTATTGGTGGTTTCAGGCAATATTCAACTGCCTGTCCGGCGCATAAATCTCTATACATTCTGCAAGCCTGAGGTTACAATCAAAAGTAAGGATAATTTGCTTACCCACCAGAATGCCATATCATCAAAAAACAGATACCCCGCCAAAAAGCAGGGTATCTGATGATTCGTATATAAGAAGATGAATTACTTAATCATAATTTTGCCGGAGAACGACTCACCTGCAGAGTAAACACTGTAGAAGTACAAGCCGGCGCCAGCCTTCTGACCATTGTCTAAAGTGTTGTTCCAGTAAAAATGGGATTGGGTGGGTCCGAAAGCATTCATTTTTTCAAAAACCGTTTGCCCCTGAAGGTTTACAATCCTTACATGGTAGTTTTTGTCTGCATTCATATTAAAATTAAACCCATGACTGGAAGGATTAGGGTAAACGCTCACACCGGTGTTGTCATCCGTCAATTGATAGTCAGTATTCAAAGGCACACCATGGGCCGGAAATGCAACAGTGGAATACAGCCTGTATTCGCCGGGTTGCAAGGTTATTTGATCGCTGAGATCATCAACAACCAATGTTTCGCCTGAAAAGAATTCATGCCATGTTCCTGTTTGCTGGAAGTTAGGATTAAAGGTGGTTTCTGTAACTCCGAAGTTCCCCAAAACAGTCACATTGTTGGATGCATGATTAAGATGAATACGCTTAGCGGCACCATTGAGTGAGAGGGTGTAATCATCTGTGCGAAATACATCATGCTCTTTTTTCAATTCAATGAGCATGGCATATACATCATAGAGTCTTTTGCGGCGCCAGTCGTCATAATAATCCCAGCGGATGGGTTTGGGATCGGTGCGGCATCTGCCTGGATCGTCCGGATCAATATTCCCTGGAATGGGGTTTACAGGTTGATTCCCGCAATGGTTGATGGAGTAATCATAGCCCAACTCGCCAAACTGCCAAATCATTTTGGGGCCGGGGATGGTAAAGAAGAAAGTAGCTGCCAGTTCAACCCGACGCAAAGCGGTTTGAGTATCCCGGGTATTGTAGCTGCCTTCGGAATTTCCAAAACTTCTGTTTTTAAACATCATACGTTCTTCATCATGACTCTCCATGTATCCCACAAGGTGCGGATTATTCCATCCCATGGTTTGGTATGATATATTCTGAAAATTACTGCTGGGAAGCCAGCCCATAGCAGCTTCCTGGAAATTGTGATGCACATGGTTGGCCCAGCTCATCATACCATAGTCTGTGAGCTCTTTCTCCTCTGAATTGTCGGTAAAATGTTCAAGAATCACATAAGCATCAGGATTTATGCTCCACACGTGATCGGCAATGCGTTTCAGATTGGCAATGCGCTTGGCATCGTAGTTCCAGCCTTGTCCTCCTGACTGAACATTGGTGAATCCTTTGGTAAAATCAAAGCGGAACCCGTCCACTTTAAATTCGGTGATCCAATATTCGGTTATACGGTTAAAAAGCTCATGGGTATAAGGACTGTCCTGGTCAAAGGTATTTCCCCAGCACCATGGTTCGTGGGGGCAGGTTTCCAGAAACCATGGATTATCTGCTGAAGGCTGCCCCCAATTTCCAGCTTCTGGGTCAAAATACATCTGAGCCATGGGAGACATATTAAAAGAATGATTCAGAACAATATCAATAACCACAGCTATGCCTCTTTTGTGGCATTCATCAATAAATTTTTTATAATCTTCACGTGTTCCGTAAGCTTTGTCTGTAGCAAAATACATGGCAGGGTTGTATCCCCAGGAAATATTTCCTTCAAACTGATTGATGGGCATCAATTCAATAACATTGACACCAAGATTTTGCAGATAATCCAGTGAATCCATAACGGTTTTAATGGCAGAAGTCTCAACAAAGTCGCGTATCAGCAATTCATAAATCACCATGTCTTCAGGAGCAGGAGGGGTAAAATCAGTAACTTCCCACTCAAAAACAGGCCTTCCGGGGTGCATAATGCTTACATAACCATTGGTTTTACCCGCGGGATACTCCTTCAGACCCGGGTAGTTAAAATCGGAAATCCAATGGTCATTCCAGGGATCAAGAATCTTTTCGGCATAGGGATCGGGAATGCGAATTTCATTATCAATAAAATACTGAAATGCGTATTCGGTGTCAGGGGTAAGATCTGTAAAAGTTATCCAGAAGTGAGTTCCGGAATCAGTGACTTTCATGTAGCCCTCTTCGGTAACCCGCCAGTCATGAATATCGCTCAATACAAACACATATTCTTTCATTGCCGGAGGATCGTGAAGAACCAGGGTAACGGTATTGTTATCAATGTAATTTATACCGGGTATAAGTCCATCGGGCATTTCTTCCACCACAGGCTGGGGCCTGACGAAAACATAGGTAGAATCATGAGCTGTATCAGTATCGTTGGTAGCTGTAGCTTTTATCCAGTGAGTGCCATAGCCGTATTCGGTGCTGTCAAATGAAAATTCAATAACGCTATCGGTTGTGGTAGCCACTACTTCATTATTAATAAATAAGGTAATGTCATCAGATGCAATGGCAGCAGCAAAAATATCAAGATGATGTCCATGTTCAACAATGGGCTGATCTTTGGGAGGATGGATAATTGAAACAATTAGTTTTCCTGCTTCAAAAACTTCCACAAAAAGGTCGGCGCTTTGGGGGGAGCCTGTTGCGGCACGAAAAACAAAAGCCAGGTCAGTGATAACCTGCGCCTGGGGCACGCTGTAAAACGCTCTGATACTGGGTTCAATCTCCAGTAAATAATAGTCAGTTGCCAGCCGTTCAAGTTTGGGTTGGGTGGTGTTGTTTCCCCAGCTACCAATGACATGTTGCCAGTTGGTAACTCCCTGTATTAATACTCCGGTATGCGCATACAGGTCGCCGGTATACCCCTCAAGAGCAGTACCTGTGGCATCAAAATAAATTAAAACCGGATCGGCATCCGTAGGAAGGAGGGGTTCGGATGTAATGGTTTGTCCCTGAAGCATAAAAGGGGTGAGAATCACAGAAAGGATTACCACCCTGATTGCTTTGGGGAGATTTGATAAAATAGTTGTAAGCTTCATGCTTTTTTATATATTGGTGAATAAAATGCAAAGAGCGTTACGCTCCTTTTTTTCCGCCTCAAAAATAATAAAAAAAACGGTACATCGGGTTCATTTACAACTAACCGGGTAAAGAACAATATTTTACGTCTCCTCCCTTGTGAGGTTGAAACATGTTAATTATTGTATTAATTTTACTCATAGTTCGCACAAGTTTATTTGCAAATCTAATTACACTCCAATCATGAAAAAGTTTTTCAAAATTACAGGCATAACTATAGCCGTGCTGCTGGCACTAATGATTATTTTACCCATTGTATTCAAGGGAAAAATTGTTGAACAGATAAAAATCGCCATCAACGAAAATGTAAATGCAGAGGTAGACTTTGGTACATTTCGCATCTCTTTTTTCAGAAACTTCCCGGATGTATCATTCCGGCTCAACGACCTTTCTGTTGTAGGAGTTGACCATTTTCAGGGAGATACACTTGCCAGCGTCAAAAGCTTTTTTATCAGTGTGAACCTGAGGAGTTTATTTGGCGACGAGGGATATGAAATTAAATCCATCCGGGTAGATAACCCGCGCATCATGGCCAAGGTACTGAAAGACGGCCGGGCCAACTGGGATATTGTACCCGAAGATGAGCCCATTGATGATGAGATAACAGATACCGAAGATGTTGCTTTCAAAATTGCCCTAAGGCGCTTCCAGATCAACAATGGATATGTTGTTTACGACGACCGTGAAATGGACATGTATGCAAGGCTTGTTAATTTTAACCATACATTGAGCGGTGACTTTACCGCCGATTTCACGAGCATCGCCATCAGAAATACAACCATAGAATCATTACTGGTTAGATTTGAAGGTATACCTTATATAAATGGAGTATTCGCTGAGCTCACCGCAGACATAGATGCCGATTTGAACAACTTTGAATTTACCTTCCGCGACAACAGTTTCCGGCTTAACGATCTTTCGATGGTTTTTGATGGGACTTTCGCAATGCCCGGTGACGATATGGTGATGGACTTTACGTTTGCTTCTCCCCGGACCGATTTCAAAGCGTTTCTGTCCATGATACCCGCCATTTACACAGCAGATTTTGAAGGTCTTCAAACATCAGGCACACTGGCTTTTAATGGCTTTGTAAAAGGGATATACAACGAAGATAATATTCCGGGTTTTGGGGTGAGCATTGACGTAGACAACGGAATGTTCCAGTATCCCGATTTGCCGGCTGCAGTTACCGATGTCTTTATCAGAACAAAAATTGAGAACCCGGGCGGAGATGCTGATTTTACTGTTGTTGATGTCAGCAGATTTTCGCTCAACATGGCCGGCAATCAGGTTGAGGCCAGGCTGAACCTCAAAACTCCGGTTTCGGACCCCCAGATTGACGCCTTCCTGAAAGGGAAAATGGATTTGTCGAAAGTCCGGGATTTTTACCCCATGGAGGAAGGGGAAGCATTATCAGGTATCATCGAAAGTGACATGACCGCCAAAGGGCGTATGTCGAGCATCGAAAATGAACGCTACAATGAATTTGTTTTTACCGGAAATTTCCTGGTAAACGGATTAAATTACACCAGCGAGTTTTTCCCACAGGGAATAGAGATTGCTTCCGCAGAGATGAATTTCTCTCCCCGGTTTGCCGACTTGCGCAATTTCTCAATGAAAATCGGTGACAGCGATCTGAGTGCTTCCGGACGCATCGACAACATCCTTGGCTATGCCCTCAGCGACGAGCTGCTCACCGGCCGCTTTGAAACCCGCTCGAATTATTTCAATTTGAACCAGTTTATGGACGATGAACCCACCCCCGACACAGAGGAGCCTTTAGAGCTTTCTGTCATTGAGGTGCCGGAGAACATCGACTTTAACCTGCAGAGCAGGTTTGGAAAAATTGTATTCGGCGACCTGGAAATCACCAACGCTACAGGAGCAATCAGGGTTGCCGATCAGACCGTAAGCATGAACAACCTTCGGATGGAACTACTGGGTGGCTCCATGACCCTTAATGGATCATACGCAACCCACGATATTACCCGGCCGGTCATTGATTTTGACATGAACATCTCACGCTTCGACATTGCCCAGACTTTTACTACCTTCAATACCTTTGCTGCCATTGCCCCCATCGGTGAGCGTGCCAGCGGAAGGTTCAATGCCGGGTTCAGGATGCAATCGGCATTGGATGAAAAACTGGAACCCATACTTACAAGCCTGGCAGGTGGCGGTACTTTTAGCTCTGCAGCCATCACTATTGAAAACAGCCCGGCACTCGTCGGATTGGCAGATCAACTCAGAATGGATATGTTTCGACAGGTAAATGTCAGAGATGTGAATGTCAACTTTGCCTTCATCGATGGAAGAGTAGAAGTGCAGCCTTTCGATCTCAACATCGGCAGATCTCAGGCCACCCTAAGCGGGAATCATGGTTTTGATCAAACCATCAACTACCTGATGGGAATGGCTATTCCCAGAGCGGAATTCGGTGGTGCTGCCAACCAGGTGCTCGACAACCTGGTCAGTCAGGCTGCAGGAAGAGGGCTTGCTATTACACCTTCTGAAACCGTAAATGTGGGAGTGGCATTTACCGGAACTGTAAATGAGCCCCGCATCAGTGTGAGTCTGGCCGAAACGGCAGGAGAGGCCCGACAGCAGGTAATGGACGCCATTGAAGATGCCGTAAGAGATGTGGTGGACGAAACACGGGAGCGGGTTGAGGATGCTGTAGATGATGTCCGTGAACAAGTTAGCGAAGAACTGCAACGAAGGGCAAACCAGGTGGTTGCTGAAGCAGAAAGGCAAGCGCAGACTATCAGACGCGAAGCAAAAAGCACTGCCGATGCCATCAGAAAAGAAGCCAGAGAGCAGGCCAAAAACCTGGAAAATGAAGCCAGCGGAACAATTGCCAAAGCGGCCGCTCGCCGCACTGGCGAGCAAATGATAAAATCGGCTGATGAAAGAGCAGCCAACCTGGAAAAAGAAGCCGATGAAAGAGCCACCCGCATAGTGAGAGAGGCCAACCAGCAGGCAGACAGAATCAGGGCAGGTGAAGAATAACAAAAAGAATTGATTATGAGCTCCGGTTTATTGAACCCTTTGAGTCAACCTCTTCGGCATATTTTATCACTGAAGAAGTTTCAGATAATCAAACCCTGGTAAGATGGGGATTTAACGGCAAAATGAACTACCCCATGAACCTGATGATGCTTTTTATGAATTTTGAATCCATGATTGGAGACGATTTGGAACAGGGGCGTGAGAACCTGAAGGATTTATTGGAACAAAACTAACCTCCTTGACTGCCAGTGGAGAAAGGGTGAAATTTCTGGTGCACAAAAAAAAAGGTTGCAGATTTTTAAGTCTGCAACCTTTTGATTTTCAGTGGGCGATGACGGATTCGAACCGCCGACCCCCTGCTTGTAAGGCAGGTGCTCTGAACCAGCTGAGCTAATCGCCCTGATATTTGATGAACGTTAAACACCACCATTTTGTGTTTGCGAGTGCAAATGTACACCAATTTTTTATTTCCACAAGCTTTTATGGAACATTTTAAAAAATTTATCTGACATGACCCATCAATGTTTATTACATGCTTCAGTTTCCTTTACAGACAAGTACTGTACCTGCCAAGCCTCTTTACAATGCTCAAATCGGCAGGTCTTCGATTTTTATACCCCAGGCATAATGCTGCCCTTTTAACTTTCATTTTCGATGGATTATAAAAAACCTCCCGTCTCATTTAAAGACCGAGTAAAATTCAAGACTAAGATTCAATTCGTTTAGTTGAGAAGACAGATAACTTTAAAACTCTGCAAAAACAAAACCAGCTATCTTTGCAGGCAATAAGATGCTTTTGATATAATAATTGCGTCAATCCTATCATACTGCAGGTTGGAAAAGATGTTGGATTATGAAAAGCAAGGTAAATATATTTCGAAAAGCACTTTAATGAACCCTGTTCCCTTGTATAGCAAAACAACAGACCCATACAACAGTGTACTGTTTTATTCCGGAAAGATTGCATTCTTCTTTCTGCTGGGAATCCTTTTGTTGTGTCAGGGAGGCAATGCATTCAGCCAGCAGTTCCAGGAGCACCCTTTTCAAAGCAACCTTTCTGCTTCTCAATATTTTCTATACAATAAATCCCGGCCTGTCGAACCTGAGCCCGCCAGAAACTACCTGGCTGACGACATTTTGCAATACTCTCCAATAATTGCGGTTTATGCCCTAAATGCCATGGGTATTGAAGGCAAACACAGGTTTCTTGAAAGAACAATTTACCTTGCAGGTTCCTATGTGATAATGGGAGCAACCGTGTATGGATTAAAAACCGTAATCGATGCCCCCCGTCCCGATGGAAGCGACAACAACTCCTTCCCTTCCGGTCATTCTGCTATTGCATTTATGGGGGCAGAGTTTTTCAGAAAAGAATACAGCGAAAAGTCAGCATGGTATGGTGTAGCCGGTTATACCCTGGCTACCACAACGGCTTTACTCAGGCTTCATCATAACAGGCACAAACCCATAGATGTAGCAGCCGGGGCTGTCATTGGAGTATTGAGCACACAAATAGCTTACAAGCTGGTGCCTGTTGTTTGCGACAAGCTTTTCCCTTCCCGCAACGACAAGTCATATTCTTTGCAAATAACCCCCTTTATGGATGGGAAGAAAACCGGAATGGTTTTACAAATTCGCTTATGAGGGTGGGAAAGGAATTGCACAGGTCAGCAGCCCGGGTTTGAAAACGAAAAGTTTATCGAAAAACTTATAAAATAGGAATGGATAGAAAAGAAACGCATAAAAACAAAAAACGCTACAATTAAAATTGCAGCGTTTTTATCTTTTGTGGAACGTGGTACCACCCGGGATCGAACCAGGGACACACGGATTTTCAGTCCGTTGCTCTACCAACTGAGCTATGGTACCTCGTTGTTTTGACAGTGCAAATTTAGTTAAACATTTTTATCTGGCAAGATGTTTT
Organism: Bacteroidota bacterium; assembly: GCA_007694165.1. Lineage (GTDB taxonomy): Bacteria > Bacteroidota > Bacteroidia > Bacteroidales > UBA7960 > SKVR01. Next base: position 10,356 of record RECE01000285.1, on the reverse strand, counting down.
TTTACTTTTGTTGAAATTTTCCATCTTTGTATTAGTTTATAATCTTATAATCAACACAATAAAAACTACAATTTAATTTGATGAACCTGGTTATAGATGCCGGTAACACCCTTACCAAGGTCGCTTTTTTCGAAAATAACATCATCAGGCATCTGCACTCCGCGGCGCAGATAACTCATGATGAGCTGGAGCAGATGATGCTTAAATACCAGCCCTCCCGCGCTATTGTTTCCGATGTCTCAGAAAAAACAAAAGCTGTAGCCCCCTGGTTGGGAAAAAGAATTCCTGTCTTGCACATGAATTCGGAGACCCCTTCCCCTCTTCAGTTAAAATATCAGAGTCCGGGCACGCTGGGTTCAGATCGTCTGGCAGCTGCGGTTTACGGTTCCTCACTGTTTCCTTCACAAAACACCCTAACCATACAGGCAGGCACCTGCTTAACCTATGAATTTGTAAACCAAAGCGGAGAGTATCTCGGAGGCAGTATATCACCGGGATTGGACATGCGTTTTCATGCCATGCATACTTTTACCGCCAAACTACCGTTAGTTAAAAAAGAAAAAATATCATTCCTTATCGGGACCACCACGCAAGAGTCTGTTTTATCAGGTGTAATAAACGGTTGTATTGCTGAAATTGATGGTATAATCGACCAATACAAAGAAATTTTTCCTGATTTAATGGTGGTTTTGGGAGGAGGTGATACATTTTTTTTTGATAAAACGCTAAAAAATAGGATATTTGCAGTCCAAAATTTAGTTCTCAGGGGCTTAAACATAATATTAGAACATAACTATAAATGTTGAAAAACAAAAGCAAATCCCGAAACCTGCCACAGATTTTTATCGTGTCGCTATTTCTAATCATTTGGTCATCAGCACTTCAAGGCCAATCAAAAATCAACTCTCCATATTCTATGTTCGGCCCCGGAGAAGTAAAAGGGAGCGAATATTTCAGAAATATGTCTATGGGTGGTATTTCACAAGGCTTCAGAAGCAATGTTACCGTAAACTACCTCAATCCGGCCTCATATACAGCGATTGACTCACTGTCATTTGTATTTGATGGCACAGTTTTTTCGCATATTTACCAGCAAAAAGTATCAAACCTTGAACAAACCACAGGGTACACAGCAATGGCCAACATTAACTTTGCCTTTCCTGTAACCCGCCGCTGGAGTGTGGCCGCAGGTTTATTACCGTGGTCGCAATTGGGCTACAACATTTCCGACTTTCAGGATGATGATGCAGGACGGATCAATTATTTTTATGAAGGCAGCGGTGGCATCAGCCAGGTATATATGGGCCACGGTTTTCGCCTCCATAAAGGCTTATCTGCCGGAGTAAACATATCTTACCTGTTCGGGAAAGCAGAAGACCGGTTGGTGGCCCAATCCGACAGTATCGGATTTCACAGAACAGGTTGGAGTTATTCCGATCAGGTGAGCGGATTAATGCTCAGCTATGGGCTGCAATGGCAGTTCCCGATAGATGAAACCCGCCGGTTAACACTTGGGGCAACCTATACTGGTTCAACAGGTTTAGACATTCAACAATCGAGTTTTATCACCAGAAGCCTTCCGGGTGCACCTGGCATTGACACCCTGAACTTTAAAGAGGGGCAGAAAGGGAAAATGGAGATTCCGGCAAGTATCGCTGCAGGAGTTTTTATGAATATCAATCCACGCTGGAGTGGAGGAGTAGATTTCCAGTCTCAAAACTGGAGCTCTTATAAAACATTTGATTCTGTTCATAACCTCAACGATGCTTATATGCTACGTGCAGGTGCTGTTTTTAATCCCAGGGTTGAAACTTACACCGGGTTTTTTAACCGCCTTGAATACAGATTCGGGGCACGCTACGGGCAGTCATTTCTTACTCTTCAAGACAGAAGCGGCGCATACCAGGACTTTTCAGAGTTTGGCATAAGTTTTGGACTTGGCATACCTGTGAGACGTTCTTTATCAGCCCTGAACCTTGGCTTTGAATATTCCCAGAGAAGTTCCGGCAGTGCCGATCTGATACAGGAAAACTACTTTCGATTCAATATCGGAATCAATGTATATGAACGATGGTTCGTAAGAAGGAAATTTTATTAATAGTATTTCACAAAACAAAAAAACACACATTCTCTAATTTCTCCAGCAAATGAAAGCAACAAGATTTTTTTCAGCAGTTATTATGCTAAGCCTTTTTCTGGCTTGCAGCCTCTCTGCAAAAGTAAGTGCAACTTCCGACATGCACATGGAGGCTCATTCATTGAATGAAGCTAACGATTACCTTGCAGATGCCAGCCTTAACAATATGAGCACACCTCCCCGTTATGGTGAAACACCTGAAGACAGTATTCTGTGTGTAAGAAACATTTCTCTTTACCAGGAATACTGGAACCAGGGCAACCGAAAGCTTGCTTTTGAGCCCTGGAGAGAAGTATTTTTTAATTGCCCTCAGGCCAGTCTGAATACTTTTATCAGGGGAGTACACCTTATAAAAATGAAATATTCTGAAGAAACCGATCCTATCAGGAGAGACGCCTGGGTAGATACCCTGATGTTGCTGTATGACAAAAGGATTGAATACTTCGGGCACATGCCCCAATCCCGTAAAGGCGCAGTATTAGGGCGTAAAGCAGTGGATCTTTATCAATTGCGCCCCAACAATGTGCAGGAGATTTTCGACATGACTGCCCGCTCCATTGAGCTTGAAGGAGATAACACTCAGGCAGATGCATTGCTGATACACATGCAATCTCTTATCAGACTTGTTGAAGCCGGCGTTAAAGATGAGGCCGAAATTCTGGACACCTACGACAGGATTATGAACATTATTGATTACAATCTTGAGCATAATCCGGGTGAAGCCAGATTATATGAACCAGCAAAATCGAACATTGAAATTATGTTCGACCCATTTGCCACCTGCGATAATATCAAAGCATTGTATGGCCCACGCTTTAAAAACAATCCTGAAAACATTGAACTGCTCGAAAAAGTTACTTCAATGCTTAATAAACAAGGATGTACAGATACAGAGCTTTTTTACAAGGCTACACTGAATCTGCACAGGCTAAAACCCACAGCTCAATCTGCATTCCTGATGGCCCGCATGGAAAGAGATGCCCAGAATTTCAACGAGGCAATCAGATATTACGGCCAGGCTGTAGATTTATATGAGAAAAGTGAGGATAAATTTACTGCCCTGATGTTGATGGCTGACATAACCTACAGGCAATTGCGCCAGTTTCCGCAGGCAAGAACCTATGCGCTTCGTGCAGCTAACCATGACCCCAACAATGGCAGACCCTATCTTCTTATTGGTGAGATGTATGCCGCATCGGCCAGCCAGTGCGGAGACAATGACCTTACCAGAACTGTTGCCTATTGGGCTGCTGTAGACAAATTTGTTCAGGCACGCAATGTTGACCAGGATCCTTTGGTACAGGAAAGGGCTACCCAGTTGATCAATACTTACAGGCAGCATTACCCCAGCAGGGAGGTTACCTTCTTTTACGGACTGGACGATGGAGATACTTATAGAGTTGAATGCTGGATTAACGAAACCACTACAGTCAGGTCAAGATAATCATGTTCCCTTCAATATTCAAACAATTGACAACAAGCATTGCCATCCTTACAGGACTGGCAATGCTTGTTTCATGTCAGCCCGATCTTAAAACGATACAGTCAATAACAAGTGAGGACAACCTACCCATAGAAACAGCCAAAAACCTGCGCATTGTATACAGCACCCATGCTCAGGTGCAAATGACTATGGAGGCCCCGGTAATGCAACGCTTTGCAGGTGAAAAACCCTACATGGAACTCCCACAGGGTTTCCTGATGATTTTTTTTGATACCCTCATGAATGAAACTTCCCGTATTTCTGCTAAGTATGCCATTCAATATGAAAATGACCAGCTAATTGATGCAAGAAATGATGTTGTGGTGGAAAACATCGAAAACAATGAAAAACTCAATACAGAACAATTGATTTGGGATCAGAAGAATGAAATTATTTACACTGATAAATTTGTAAAAATCACCACTGAAGATGAAGTGCTCTTCGGAGATGGGTTTGAATCCGATGACAGATTTACATCATGGGTTATCAAAAACCCCCGGGGGACTTTTTATGTTGACACCGGCGAAGAGCAACCCGATACGGAGGCTGCTCAGGACACTTTATCAATGCCCTGAGAATTTATCCCCTTCTTCGTGGCAGAATAAATATTGTCATTTTCTATTATCTTTGCAATAAACCAACAAAACCTATAAGTGGACATCTTGACGATCATTATTGTCAGCCTTTTGTTTTCTGCCTTCTTTTCAGGTATGGAAATAGCCTACATCACAGCTAACAAACTAAAAGTAGAGGTAGAGAAAAAAACAGGTGGTTTTTCGGCCAGGATACTGTCGAGATTTACCAACTCCGACTCGGGCTTTATTTCCACTATGCTGGTGGGCAACAACATTGCGCTTGTAATATATGGCATCTTTATCGCCATAGTATTAAGATCTTTTCTTGAAAGCATTTTGCCTTCCGCCCTGCAAAGTGACTTTGTTATCCTGCTGGCACAAACCATCATTTCTGCCAGTGTTATTTTATTGTTTGCTGAATTTCTGCCCAAAACGCTTTTCCGCATCAACCCCAATAAAATACTCAACTTTTTTGCCATCCCGGTATACATTATCTATTACTTGCTTTATCCCATAGTATTTATCACTCTGGGACTTTCAGAATTTATCCTCCGGAAGATCTTTAATATAAAAATGGCAAATGCTCCCAAAACTTTTGACAGCGTAGACATTGAAAACTTCCTGCACGAATTTGGCGATAATGACCCCCGAAATACAAACAAGGAAAGTATTGAAATGCAGATTTTCCGCAATGCTATTGATTTTCCGGATATTAAACTACGGGAGAGCATGATACCCCGAACGGAAGTTATTGCCCTTGACGAAAAAGAATCTCTTCAATGTTTCAGGGACAAATTTTCAGAAAAGGGTCTTTCAAAAATTTTAATTTTCAGGAAAAGTATAGACAATGTGGTGGGCTATGTGCATGCTTTTGATTTTTTTAAAAAACCTAAAGATATTAAAAGCATCATCAGGCCCGTTATGCTTGTACCGGAAACCATGCACGTAAATAAGCTGCTTAAAAGTTTTATTCAGCAACGAAAGAGCATTGCGGTGGTAGTAGACGAGTTTGGAGGAACTGCCGGGTTGATTACCATTGAGGATATTATGGAAGAGATATTTGGCGAAATAGATGATGAATACGATACTGATGACTTTATCGAAAAACGGCTAAGTCCGGATGAATTTATCTTTTCTGCACGCCTTGAAATTGATTACCTCAATGATAAATACAATTTTAATTTGCCTGAATCCGAAGAATACGAAACCCTTGGAGGACTGATTATCAACCAACACGAAAGTATCCCTGCCAAAGACGAGGAAATTCTCATCAAAGGATACACTTTTAAAGTAATACAGGTAAGCGAAAAAAGGGTTGAGCAGGTACAATTAAAAATTACGGGAGACTAACACCAGATAAAATTATCGATGCTCTCCATTGATTTTAATACCCTCATCAAATCACAACAAATAATTTGAAGCCACAAACATTGGTTTTAAAAATTGTTATACATTTGCAGTTCAATTTAAAACAAGTAAATCAGAACGAAAGAATAGATAAAAATTATGGCTGTTATTGGAAAAATCAGAAGTTATTCCGGATTGCTCATCGCTGTTATAGGTATAGCCCTCGCGGCTTTCGTGCTGGGTGATTTCCTGGGCTATGGCCCAACAGGAGCGCAAACCCTTGAAGTAGGTCAGATTGGCCGCACAAAAATAGTATATCCCGAGTTTGAAGCAAGAGTTGCCCAGGCAGTAGATAACTGGCGCAACCAAACCGGAAGGCAAACTCCCGATTCAAGGGAAAACTTTCAGCTAAGACAACAGGTTTGGGATCAATTGGTACGTGAAGTGCTAATGGAGCGTGAATTTGAACAGCTGGGAATCAAAGTTTCTGCTGACGAGTTAACCGAACTGGTTATCGGTAGGGATCCTCACCCCGCAATTTTGCAAAGTTTCACCAACCCCAATGACGGTTCGTTTGACCCACAGTCAGTAATTGATTTTATCCAGAACCTCCACCAAATGGACCCCTCCATGCAAAACCAATGGTTTATGCTGGAAGATTATATAAGGGAGCAGCGCAAAGAAACAAAATATCATACCCTTATCAGAAAAGGTTTTTATGTGCCTGAAGTATTGGCCAAAAAAGATTATCAGGAAAGAAATGCCACAGCAGATATCAGGCTGATAGCAAAACGCTTCAACGAAATAGATGACACTCTGGTGAAGGTTTCTGACCGCGATTTGCGCAACGTGTACAATGAGCGCAAGCATGAGTTTAAAAGAGAAAAATCGCGTGACCTGGAATATGTGGTTTTTCCCATCTTCCCCTCTGACCAGGATCGTGAAACCATAAGACAACAAACGGAAAGGCTCAAAGATGAGATGATGCGCAGTGAAAACATTGAGAACTTTATCAATGCCAACTCTGATGCCAGATTCAATCCTGCATTTCTGACTAAGGAACAGCTCTCTCCCGAAATTGACGAGTTGATGTTTGAAGCAGAAGTTGGTGCCATTCATGGCCCCTATGTTGATAACAATGCTTATGTTGTTTCCATGCTTACCGATGTGCAGTTCCGCCCTGATTCTATGCAGGCATCGCATATTCTGATTTCTCACCGGGGAACCAGAACTGCTACCCCTGAGACCACCAGAACCCGCGTGCAAGCCGAACAAAAAGCCGATAGCATTCTTAGCGTGGTAAGAAGATCACCCAACACATTCGCTGCACTGGCCACTGAATTATCAGAAGACCCTTCAGCATTTACCAACCAGGGAGATCTGGGCTGGTTTCCTGATGGTGCAATGGTAGAACCTTTCAATGAAGCTGTTGTCAATACCCCGGTAAACAACTTCACAGTTGCCGAATCTGAATTCGGATTTCATGTAATTCGCGTTACCGGAAAATCTGCTGCTTCCAAAAAAGTACAGGTTGCACACCTGGTCCGCACTATTGACTATAGCAACCAAACTTTCCAGAGAGTCTACGGGCAAGCAAGTGCTTTCTCTGCAGCTTTAAGAGACAATAAAGACTTTGATGCCGTTGCCGAAGAACAAGGGCTGAGCAAACGTATTGCTGACAATGTCAGACCCATGGATAACACCATTCCCGGAATTGAAAACCCAAGAGGAATTATCCAATGGGCTTTTGCTGAAAGAACACAAAAAGGAAGCATTTCTCAAATTTTTGACCTTGAAGGAAGATTTGTTGTGGCAAGAGTAGCCAAGGTAAGAGATGAAGGTATTCCTGCGCTGGATGAGATTCGTGATGAAATGATGGCCATCGCCATTCGTGAGAAAAAAGCAGAAATGATTATTGAAGAATTCAAACAAGCTCAAGGTACAGGAATTACTGAAAAAGCAGCCAGTCTGGGTCTTGAGGTAAGAAACGTTGAAAACATCAGGTTCAACATGAATACTCTCCAGGGATTTGGCGCTGAGCCCGCCGTAATTGGAAGTATTTTCGCTCTTGAACCCAATACCGTTTCTGCACCTGTTAAGGGCAACGCAGGCGTTTTTATGGTAGAAATTACCCGCAAAGATGAGGCCATCGAACCTGAAAATTTACAGGCACAGCAAAACCAGCTCAAAACAACTTTCCGCAACAGGGTTCCCGCCGAATCTGTAAGAGCATTGCGGGAAAGCGCTGAAATAAAAGACCACAGATACATGTTTTATTAACATTTGTCCCTGATAACTTTAAAAACCCATTTCTCAAAGAAGTGGGTTTTTTTTTATCTTTGAAATGGGTTAAACGGTTTAGGGTTTTTCCTACCGCACCTTTAAAACACCAGCAAAGCAGCAAACTCCATTCAAACCTAACTTAAAAATCGCCATCATGGAACAATCGCATCTGAAAACACTCATGATAGACACCTCAAACAGTTTCTACAAAATATTAAGATACGAAATTGGCAACTTCTGGGGACCAGTGGATTTGGGGATTCACCTGGCCAAAAAATATGACAGCCTTAACATTGGAACAGGATTGTTGGCAGGCTCTATATTTCCGGGATCGAACAGGCTGATATTTAACGGTTTCAGTCCAAGCTGGCATGGATTCTACATTTCTTCCATGGGAGGTGCAGGGCTGGTTTTTGACAATCTGGGCCTTAATATGGTTTCCATTACCGGTAAAGCCCCGACGCCCTCGGTAATCTACCTCAACAGAATCCACGGAGAGGAAATTGAAGTGGAGATTGTACCTGTGCGTTTGAGCAAAGTTTGGGAAGAAGGTCGAAAAGGCGTTTATTCAATGATGCAACATACACTGGATCTTTTCAAAACAAGATATGAAAATGATCCACGCGTACTGGCCACCGGGCCGGCCTCCAGGTACACCGATTTTGGTGCCATTGCTTCGGCCCCCATTCGCAAGGGAGAGGTCACTTATGTAGATTGCTGGGCAGGACGTGGCGGATTTGGCACCAAGCTCTTACAGCAGCATGGCATTGCAGCCATTATATATGGCGGCACTTACGTGGATGAGGATTTTCGCGATCGCAACGTAGCCGATTCATGGTTCCAGGACAGGTACCAGAAAAAACTATCTGCCAAAGACCTGGAAACCACCACCAAATATCGCTATGACCCAACCTTCAATACGGGTGGTACTTTCGGAGTCAATTACGCCACCATTCAGGACTATATCATTGCATTCAATTACAAAACCATACACTGGACTGATGAGCAGCGCCTTAAGCTGCACAAAGATTTTATCCTTGACCATTACCTGAAACAATTCAATGAGGAAACCATCGTACCCAAACAACAAAAGACCTGCGGAGAGCCATGTGCAGCCGTTTGCAAGAAACTAAACAATCATTTTAAAAAAGATTACGAACCTTACCAGACCATGGGTCCGCTGTGTGGTATTTTTGACCAGCGGGCTGCCGAATTAACCAACCAGAAAGCCGATTCGCTGGGATTTGATGCCATATCGGTAGGGGGTGTGCTGGCATGGCTGATGGAATGCGTGGCAGAGGGATTAATAAAGCCTGAAGAGCTGGGTCTTAAGGACAAGCCGCGCTTTGAAATGGAAGGTTTTGAACTGGTGGAAGACTCCATGCACAATGCCAATATTGCCATGACTTTGCTGGATGAAATTGCACGACCCGACAGCCGTATCAACCTCATGGAAGGGGCACGCAAATATGCCCGCAACCTGGCACGCGACAAAGGGATGGACGTGCTCAACCGGTTTGTATATACTGCTTTTGCCCGCCATGGCTGGATGGTTCCCAACCAATACTGGACTCCGGGAGTGCTAAGTCCCATGGGGATCATGGGAAAATACTACAACGATTATGGCAAAGAGTTCATCTCTCCCCGCGAACTGGGCCGGCGCAATGCACAGCGCATGCTCAAAGAACTTATGCTCGACAACACCGGTATCTGCCGTTTTCACCGGGCCTGGGCCGAAGATATCATGCCCGATATTATTGATAAACTTTTTGGGCAGAAAGAAAAGTTTCTAAGAGCCCTTTCTTTAACTGCCAGCAGGATTAACAGCCGCAACGCCTCTGTTTTCTGGGAAAGCAAACGCAACATCGAATACGTGCATACTTTTCTGCAGAAAAAACACAACACGGGAGATGAAAGCCCCGAACTACAGCAATGGCTCGATCGGTTTAATGATAACCCTCCCAAAGCTGCCCTTGATTTCTGGTATGAAATCCACAAAGGGATACACGAATCATTGAGGGAATTTCCGGAATAAGCAAAATTCAGGCAATGGGGTTCTGATTATCCTATAAAACATACATCTTCATATATTAAAAGCTGCATAAATAATACGAAAGTTTTTTTTACAGAATCAACTCGCGTGTTTTTTAGGCCTGGGTAATGTTTTTTTCTCTTAACTGCACATAAGTGCACATTAACAGAAATTGGGAAAATGTTTTAACCTTTTCTTAAAGCAATAAGATGCCTTTAATCGAACACTTTTTAAAAATATTTCCTATATTCGTAGTCTGAGCTGACAAGACACAAATCCTGTCGGACAAAACAAAACCATAATCATCGCTTACCACAGCCCCCAACTGCGGTAGGTTAAGACATAACTAACTTCTAATTGTAAAACCCATTTAAAGAAGGAGGACACATGAGAAGAGTACAACACCCACCCTAAAAAACCATTCCTATGGTTTAAAGAAAAATTTGAAGAGAATTACATTTACAAACCAAATTTTATTTTTTATGAAAAAAACAATACC
>RECE01000265.1 GCA_007694165.1 Bacteroidota bacterium | reverse complement strand
CTAAACAAGCTCAGTCCAATTTTGTTATTGAGATTGTTACCAACCCTAATCGTTTTATCCACAGAAAAAATAATAATGTATTGTATAGCACACGAATTTACCGATCCGGCCTTTAACCTGGCGGCTGAAGAGTATGTACTGAAAAACTTCACAGAAAACTGCTTTATGCTCTGGCGCAATGAAAACGCCATCATCGTGGGGCAGCACCAGAACACCCTGGCTGAAATTAATATCGAATACGTAAAAGAGAAAAACATTACCGTCATACGCCGTTTGTCGGGCGGTGGTGCAGTGTTTCATGACCTGGGCAACCTCAACTTTACCTTTATCATGAATGCACGGGAGGGAAAAGAGAAGATTGCCGATTTCAAAAGCTACACCATACCCATCCTGGAGGTATTGCAAAAGCTGGGGGCAGACGCGAAATTTGAAGGGCGCAATGACCTTACCATCGAAGGTAAAAAGTTCTCGGGCAATGCTGAGCACATTTTCAAAAACAGGATCCTTCGCCATGGCACCCTGCTTTTTTCCTCGGTGATGAATGATTTGCACCTTGCCCTGAAAATCAACCCTTTGAAATACCAGGACAAAGCAGTAAAGAGTGTCCGCAGCCGGGTGACCAACATCAGCGAACATTTGCCCCAAAAAATTGACGTGCTGCAATTTCGTGACATCATCATGGAGCACATCATGGAAAATTTTGAAGGGAGCAAAAGATATGAATTCACCCCGGAGGACATTGCTGCCATTGAAAAACTGGTGAAAGAAAAGTATGGTACGTGGGACTGGAACTTTGGCCATTCGCCCAAATACGATGTGCAAAAAGCTTTTAAAAGCGAGGGCGGTTTCGTGGAGGTACACCTGAATGTGCACAAGGGAGTCATCAATGATGTGAAAATCTTTGGTGATTTCTTTAACAAGTATGACATACAGGTAGTAGAGAATCTTTTGAAACAAACACCCCACAACGAGCAGGCCATCAGGGAAAAATTGTCACAAATCAACTTCAGCGAGTATTTTCACAATATTAGTGTGGATGAGTTTGTGGGGGGGATATTTTAGCAGTTGCCATAAGAACTACCTGCAACCTGTCTTTTCGAGTCTCAACGCCCCCCGCGAGGCGGGCGTAAGATGCGATAATGACAGTGAATAAATAACTCTACGTTTTTATATCTTTCTTCTACTTTTTTCTTAACAAAAAAGTAGCAAAAAGTCAAGGCTTCGGATTTTTTCCGACAAGTCTGAAGCTCACTTCGCTGGAAGTTTGAATGTTCCGCAAAACTAAATTATTGAGCTTTTATTATTGCTTACTGCTTTTGCGAAACTGCAAACTTCCCAAAAAGCTCCGTTTCGCTTCGACTTGTTACCGGAAAATATCCAAGGCCGGAAGACGCATTGTACAAAGTTTAAAATGTCAAACAAAAGCTATTAATAGTTCTTCCACACTGCAAATTTCATTAATCTGTTAATTAGAAAGTATAGCCTTGGTAAGGGCGGAATTATGGTAGTTTTTGGTATAGTGTGGAAAACTTGCGCCGGAAAATAATCGGTTTTCAAGGATCCCATTTTGTTGCCGGCGCACCAAACAAATCCTTGATTTCAGGGAAAACACTCAATGATTAAAGGACACAATGTCAAATAATTACATACCCTACCATCGCCATCCCGCTTTGTGGGAGAGTCCACGAAGTAGCAGCGAAGCTAAATCTATCTTCCTTCCCGGAAAAAGCACATTTGTTTACTCACTGTCCACAATCTATCTTTTCTTTTTTCCTCCCGTTTTTTTCAGGGCCAGGCGCTTTTTTCGTCCCGGGCCACCGAGGTTTACTTTGAGGTTTTTTTCCTTTTTCTGGTGGAATGCGCCACCTCCCTGGTAAATTTTCACAGGTCTCAGGTAAGCTTTGTCGCCGGCAGAAGGTGCAAGCTCTTCGTCCCAGTCTTCTGCATTGCTGATGACCAGCCCTTCGGGCAGCTGCTCCTCGGGAATACTTCTGCCAATAAACTCCTCAATGGCAATTCTGAAACCTTCTTCCGCTTCAGTAATAATGCTGATGGCTTCTCCATCTTTGTCTACCCGCCCGGTTCGTCCGATACGATGGATATAGGCACCGGGGATTTCGGGCAATCCAAAATTGAATACGTGGCTCACTTCGAAAATATCCACCCCACGTGCCACCAGGTCGGTGGAAATAAGAATCCGGATATCGCCGCTTTTGAGCTCATCGAGGGCATTGAAACGCTGGTTCTGGCTTTTATTGGAGTGAATAACGCTCATCTGGCCACCGTATCTGGGGGTAAGCTTATTGAAGATTTTATCGGCCACCTTACGGGAAGGGGTAAATACAATTACCTTGTCGAATACGTCATCGTCCTCCAGCAGCAAACTCAACAGGTTGAAGCGTGTGGCAAAATTGGGGACTTTGTATATTTTTTGTCGGATACGGCTGATGGGGGTTCCTCTGAAATGGACATCAATCCATTCGGGTTCCCTGAAAAAATCCTTGATGATAATCTCCACATCATCGGCCAGGGTGGCCGAAAACATGAGGTTTTGTCTTTTTTCCGGCAGCAGATCCAGTATGTTGTTCAGTTGTGTTCTGAAGCCCAGGTTGAGCATCTCGTCTACCTCATCGATAACAAGTTTCTGAATGGACTTCAGTCTCAGTGTACCACGCATGGCCAGGTCAAACAACCGGCCTGGGGTGGCCACCAGAAGGTCTACCCCCTGGTAAACCCTGTTGCTTTGGGTGTTGATATTGGTTCCGCCGTAAACACCGTCAACGCGCACACTCATGTATGCGGTCAAACGCCGGGCCTCTTCTACCACCTGCATTACCAGCTCACGCGTGGGTACGAGGATAAGAATCCGGGGTTGTCTTTGTTCGGAAAAGGGTAATTGCCTCAGCAGGGGCAACAGGTAAGCAAGGGTTTTTCCTGTTCCTGTTTGCGCGATCCCCACCACATCCCTTCCGGACATGATAATGGGAAAAGCTTTTTCCTGGATATCGGTAGGAGTGTCGAATCCCATGTCATCCAGGGCATTCAGCAGAGGCATATTGATATTTAAGTCTTGAAAAGTCACGTTGCAAAAATTTGTGCAAAGGTAGCCTTATTCTTTTAATATTCAACCCATGGATTTCTCAAGACAGACATTGCAAAAGGAATAGTTAATTCTCGCGGATATTGTGCAGAAACAGTTTGATGTTTTGCCACAGATAGAGCTCGCTCATAATGGTATTATGGTCATGGTTGGGGAGTACTACCAGTTCCTTCTCTCCTGCCCATGCGTCATAAAGCGCCTGTGAGCTGGATGGAGGCACCACCTGGTCCTGTTCTGCCAGAAAGCATAAAAGCGGTGCTTTAACACCTGCAGCGTCCTTTGCCGCATGAAAAGGGTGACGCAGCAATAGTTTTACAGGCAAAAAAGGGAAAGTGCTCCGGGCAATCTGAAGAATGCTTTCAAATGGGGAAACCAGGATTACTCCATCCACATTCCGGTGGCCCGCCACATGGGTTGCCATGGCGGTACCCATGCTCCTTCCCTTGATTACAATGGAGGATGGAGCAACCCCTAACTCCTGCATCATATAATCATAAATCAAAAGGGCGTCTTTCTTAAGGTCTGTTTCAGAGGGTTTTCCCTGGCTCAATCCATATCCCCTGTAATTCACAAACAACAAAGACCAGTCCCTGGGAAAATCATGATTTTCATGCAGCCATGAGACCTCCTCTGCATTTCCACCAAAATACAATAAAACAGGGGCATGGATATCTTTTCGGCATAACCATCCATGGAGTTTTACCCCATCAGGGGTATCGATGAATACCTCCTCCAGGCAAGACCGGCTTTCAGTTATCCGCCCGGCGCTTTCCCGGTCAATGGGTCGGGGGAAAAATATCAGTTTGTCCTGAATAAAATAAACAATTACACAAACTGCCGTATAGACGATCAGTATAAAGCCAAGCACGAATTTGTAGTTCATCTGTACATAATTTTCTTACGTAAAATTTTTAGTCAACTTCTGCATCTTTCATGCACCTTACGCTCATACCCGTATTTTGCTGGTTGTAGAACCTGAAAACTCTTGCTTCATTGTAAGCTAAAACCCTGTACCATGAGCTGTAGTTTTCGGTCTGGTAAGTGGAGCTCCAGAAATAAGCCCATTCATTGAGAAAAATATATTCTCCCAGGTACGTTCTGCCTCCACCGGGCAGCGCGCTAAAACCTGAATCATTGGTTGCACCGGTATTGGGCTCATTCCAGAATTCCGTTCCGGCAACCTTAAGCTTACCCCCTTCATCAGTACCACGCCATCCTCCTGCATTGACCTGATCGGCTGTCATTCCCAGGTGCATTTCAAGTGTTTTCCATTCTTCATCAGAAGGTATGCGCCAACCCACCGGGCAAATCCCCCGGTTGTCAGTTACAGCTTTCCAATTATAGAGTTTGCCATAAGTGCTCTCATTTTCGGTTGAATTGTTGTAAATACTGTAGGCACCTGTCGTAGCATACTCCCACTCCATATTGCTGAATCCGGTTGGAATTACATTCCCGTTGTTGTATTGAGAAGTTCTCAGGTTTTCAGCCATCCACCATTGATCACCAATCTTTACCGTAGTGTATTCATTGCCTTCCGCATCCGATACTGTGCCTGTTCCATTATCATCTCCATTATCATTGTCAGGCAGGCCGGCCCATTGGGGAGAACCTTCTTTAACAGTCAGAACCTGTCCTTCGGTTCCCAGGGGAATTCTTTGCCAGTTGTTGTCATGATAAACCACCATATCGCCGTTTTCTGCACCCGGCAATTCAATAAAATTATTGAGGTCGGGAGTATTTTCCAGGTCATCATAGTCGCCGCTGAATGCATCGGCAGAAGATTGGGCATGCATTGCGAAAGGCACACTCAACAAGGGGCTGGTACCAAAATGTGCATCATCCACAAAAATGCTGATGTAAAAAGTATGCTGTCCCCATTCTATTCCCTCAAGAGAGTTTACCGACCCCACCTGCAAGTTGATCAATCCAAAATCATTGGTTTGGGCTTGATGAATTTCAGAGAAAACAACATCACCCTGTGCATGGCCTTCCAGCAGTTGAATTTCAACCTGCACATTTTCTCCTGCCAAAGGCTCTCCCGCAGGAGTGCGCAGCACAGCCTGATAATTAAAGGACGAGGGCACCTGGGCAAATGCAGTGGCCAAAATTAAAAAACAAAATATTCCGGTTACAATATTTTTCATAGCTATTGGTTTATATATTTTTAGAATCGCGATATATTTCGTCCATCCGGGAGATTTAATTACCGAACTATCAACCTGGCAGAGGAAGATGTATGGGCAGAGATAATCTGCACAATGTACACTCCTGATGCCAATTCGTTTACATTCAGAACTGCAGTATGACCATTCACCTTTACCTCCGACAACAAATTGCCATTGAAGTCAATGATTCGCAGCAAATCCATAGCATAATCAGAATCAATACTGACATAGTTGTCAGCCGGATTGGGAGAAATACGCACATGTCCGCTATGGATAAACTCGTTTATGAAAGTGCCCTCCTCAAGCGTAACTGCAATATGTTTGTCCTGGGTGGTTACCACTGCCTCACCTTCCACGGTAAGAAATCCGGATTTGCTTACTTTATAGTGATGCGTGCCGGGCAAAATATCTTCAAAGAGGTAATGACCTTCGGGGTAAGCAGTATTGTTAAGGGTAATAACCGCATCGTCAATGGGGTTTTGAGCTGCATCCAGCACTTCAAAGCTAAGGTTGTAATACACCAGTATTGCTGAAGCCAGAAGCTGCACCTGCAAGGCGGGTTGATTGGCGGCATCACTCATTAGGGTAAAATAAGACTCGAAGCTGCCTGCATTGAAGGGATTGAATATCACGGGCATTTCAAAAGAGGCACCCGGTTCTGCCACAAAGGGAAGTTCCTGACTGGTAAAAAAGTTGTCGTCGGAAAACTGTGCACCACTTATTGTCAAATCAGCAAAGCCCTTATTCTCTATGGTGACATACAGGGTATTTTCTGTCCCCACAGGGTTCTCACCAAAATCAAGCACACGGGGCGAAACCGAAATATAAGAGACCGGGGGATCGAAGATATTTCCGTGTTTCAGAAAGATATCGCATACAATATCGTCGTTGCGCACCGTGGATGCAGCATAGGTAACCGCTACTTCACCGTCACCCCTGGCAGCCACTGCGGTATTGTTCAGGGTGAGATATCCGTTGTCAGTTTTAGCGGATACCAGCACAGGCTCTTCAAACTGGCCGTTCAAGCCATGCACAAGGAAAAACCCTTTTGGGGCAGTGGCCGTGCTGTTTTGATACATAAAGTAAAAACGCCCTTGATCGTCCACATCCACACTCCTGTAAAAAGTGGGAACCCCAACATTTTCAGGCGTTGCCAGTAAAGGTTGCAAAAAGTCTCCTTCCGCATCACGCAGGGTATAATACATCGCATTACCCTGCCGGTAAACAATATGCAGGTTATCTGCATGATCCATTACCATGGCTGGAGCTGAAACGCTGCCTGTTACGGGTGTTTCATATTCACTCATGGTTCCGCTGGTATTGTTGTAGTATTTCAGCGGGCCCGACCAGCCACTTTCCGAACGGTAAACGATATGGGCATGGTTATTACTGTCAACTGCAATGCGGGTTTCCTTTTCGCTTGACGGATTGCTTAACCCAAGTTGTACTGCTGCCCCCATGTTACCGGTGACAAAATTATAGGTGGTATAGTACACATGATCATCCAGGTTAGGGTCAGTAAAGTGGTAAGAGTTGTAAGCCAGATGTATAATATTGTTGCTGCCGATGGCAATATGAGGGGAAGCCTTGTTAAAACCTGAAGTCAGCCATATGGGCTCAGAAAAAGACCCCTGTATATTATTCCTGTAGGCAATCTGAAACGTGTTGGATACGGTTTCATGTTCAAGGTAGATGATATGGATGTTGCCGTTTTTGTCAAAAGCAAAAGAGGAAAAATTGTTATCCACCTCATTGTCTGTAAGCTGCAGCACTTCAAACTGGCCGCTTTGGTTGGTGGCATAAAATATTTCGCGGGTAGTACCATCCGTATCATACTGACCCGTGTAGGTCATATGTATGTGACCATCATTGTCGAACTGCACCGATTGCCTGAAGTTAAACCTGTCATTAAAAGCAATGGTATCCTCCATAACGGGCATTTCGGATGCACTGACAGTAAAAGCAGAAATAATCAGAACAGAAAAAATCCAGAATTTCAGTGTTTCTCTCATGGGGTGAAGTTTTTAATGAATCATATATTGGGTAAGCCTGGTTAAGAAATTACAACCAGTAAACTTCAACAAAAATAGTCATTCGTTAAAACGAGCAACAACTAAAAGCAATTAACCTGCAAAAATACGTGCTGGCAAGTATATCATTATGACAAAAAATACCATCTTCAGGGTATTACCCCAACTCTAAATTATAATACTTTTGTTGTGTAAAGCCAAATGGCCTGATAAAAATAATGGCCACCTTTGTCGAAGCAAAATATCTAAAACCCAATAATTTTCAAAAATCAAACGATATGAAGCGACTATTTTTACCCCTTGTTTTTATTCTTATTCAGGCTGTTCTGTTTGCTCAGACTCCACATTCTTTTAAATACCAGGCAGTATTGCGCGATGCAGGCGGACAGGTTCGCGCCAGTGAAGAGGTATCTGTGAGGATTGCCTTGCTGAGAGATGCAGCAGATGGAACACAGGTATTTCAGGAAACCCACAATACCATCACCAACGAATTTGGATTGATTCATCTGGATGTAGGAAGCATTTCTTCCCTTGCAGGTATCAACTGGGCTGATCATTCCTGGTTTCTGCAGGTGTCGGTTGACAACGTAGTGATGGGAACCAGTCAACTCATGAGCGTGCCCTACGCTTTACATGCACTTACTTCTGCCGATACGTTCAGCGGTAACTATCAGGACCTTTCCAACACTCCCAACCTCAACAACTTCCTTACCCATGAAGAGGATCCCTTTTTCATGGACAGCCCGGCCGGAAGTATAACCAATGAGCATATCGGGATGTGGAATGAAGCACATAACTGGGGCGATCACGGCCAGGCAGGATACCTTTGGCTGGAGGCACCCGCCGCAGGAGACATGGCCTGGTTTGACGGTGAAAACTGGCAAAAAGTACAGGGCGGCGAAACAGGACAAGGCTTAACCTTTTGCTATGGAAAACCACAATGGGGGCCTTGCCCGGACATTGCTGAAGTTACTACAGCCACCATCACCAATATCACAATGAATACGGCTACCGGGGGCGGCACAGTGGTAAGCGAAGGCGATGCTCCGGTAACAGCCCGCGGAGTTTGCCGGAGTACAACTGAAAATCCAACCCTTCAGGATAATTGCACGGTTGACGGTGAAGGTACAGGAACATTCATCAGCCAGATTACAGGACTCACACCCGGAGTCACCTATTATGTGAGGGCCTACGCGACCAATCAATACAGCACGGCATACGGAGAGCAGGTGAGCTTTACCACCGAGGATTCAGAGGTAGAACTTCCCCAGATTGACTTCAACGGTACACTGTTCATCCACCCTACTGACAATGCTGCCAGCCTCAGATACGGACCCACCAACATACTCATCCAGGCCGATTCTGATACCGACGGACAAGCCAATACCACTGCGA
The DNA here is from genome assembly GCA_007694165.1 of Bacteroidota bacterium. Lineage (GTDB taxonomy): Bacteria > Bacteroidota > Bacteroidia > Bacteroidales > UBA7960 > SKVR01. The sequence goes on along the minus strand of RECE01000265.1, from coordinate 287 downwards.
TCGTGAATGCTTTGGGTGACTATAACAACGGAAACTATGCCGCAAAGCTATGTGATGAACTGGAAGCATTCGGATACAGCGACTGGTATCTGCCTGCCAAAGACGAGCTCAATGCCATGTACCTCAACATGGACGCTATTGGCGGCTTTTCCACATCAGGAGCCTACTACTCAAGCACCGAAGCCAACACAGTGAATGCCTTCAACCAGTATTTCAATACAGGTTATGCCGGATCGACAGTAAAAACCAACAATTTCAGGATTCGTTGCGTGAGACGGGATTAAATT
>RECE01000160.1 GCA_007694165.1 Bacteroidota bacterium | reverse complement strand
TTATCCGCAAAATTAACAATAGGTATGGAAAACAAAGCATTGCTTGGAAATATTCATTCGTCAGGGCAGTTGTTGCTCACCCTGGGAATGGCCTTGTTTATTTTAATGATTACCGCTTTTGCAGCTGCCCTGCTTGCCATTCCCTTTGTTGACAGGGGGATATTTCAGCTGTTTGAATCATTGGATCCAATGGTTTCTGACGATATGAACCTGTTGCGCTACCTTCAGATCATCAGCCATATCGGAATGTTTATCATCCCTTCTTTTTTGCTGGCCTGGTTGTTTGGGCGCAAAATCCTTGCCTATCTGTATCTTGATAATATGCCCGGGGGAAAAATGTTATTTATGTCCGTGTTGCTGATATTCGTCGCTGTACCTTTGATCAATTACATCATGGAGCTGAATGCGCAGATGCATTTCCCGGAAAGCCTGCGTGGGGTAGAAGACTGGATGCGGCGTTATGAAGAAACTGCCGAACGTACCACCATCGCTTTTCTTTCTGTAGACACCTTGTCAGGGTTGCTGTTTAATATTTTCATGGTAGCGGTAATTCCTGCCATAGGAGAGGAATTGATGTTCCGGGGGGTATTGCTGCGCATTTTTAACCGCTGGACCGGAAGTTATCACTGGGGCGTTCTTATCACAGCGATAATTTTCAGTGCCATCCACATGCAGTTTTTTGGATTCTTCCCCCGCTTTTTACTGGGTTTGCTGTTTGGCTATCTTGTGGTATGGTCGGGGAGTTTGTGGCCTGCCATCATTGCCCATTTTATCAACAATGCTGCGGCAGTTACTTTCTTTTACCTTTTCCAGCACCAGCTGTCGGACGGTACCTTCGAAAACCTTGGAAAAGGCAATGAGGGCATGGTATATGCCCTCATCAGCCTTGTTCTTGTTTTCTTTGTAATGTGGTGGGTGCGCCGGCACGGAAAGCCGGTAAAGGATTTACAAGCCTTATGATCCCACTGCCATACCTTCCATTGATTCTTTGAGTTCTCTTGCGTGCAGGAGGAATTCATCCACTGTCATTTCCTTTACATACAACAAGCCGTGGCAGGCCCTGATGCGGGGGTCCTGGTTGAGGTAGAAGTAGTTTTTACCCAGCAGCAACTGTACATCTTTGAGCTGCTGTACCCAGACTTTCTGTGCCAGTGAGCTGAATTTACCGTTGAGTTCATAGCTGGGGAAAGATGCTTCTACCTGGCTCACGTAGCAGTTGGTGAAAGAATCGTTCATCTCTGCCATGGCATTGAGTGATACGGGGAAGATGATGTTGGCTTCTGCCGGGTTGAAGCGATACCAAACATTGCGGTAACCCCAGATTCTGAGTTGAGAAAGGTCTTCTTCCTGCTTCCACAGCCTCAGGGCTTCGGCGGTAGCCTGCAGCACCTTGTAGTGGGTGTCAGGTCCGCTGCCCTCGGGGTCAAAGGTGAGGCTCAGCACAGTGGGACGTACCCTTTTGAGCAGTTCCAATACAGGTTCCACATCCCTGCCCAGTTTAGGCTGTTCTGTAAAGATGTCTCCTTTGTAGAATCCCAGTCTGAGGTGTTCCACATTTTTTACCTGTACACCATAATGGGCCCATACCAGCTCTTCTTCAAATTCTCTGATCATCCCTTTGAGCTGCTGAATTTTAGGCGGATTCTTTTCTCCGTCGTAGCTCTTCTTGAGGATGACAATCACTTCGTTGAGCGTATCCCTCAGATGGTCGGTGCTTTTTACATCATAGGTTTCCACCAGCGCCCTTACAATACGGTGACATACACCCCTGCGGCACTCTTCGTCGTTACCTGATGCCACATTGTTAAGGTAATGGTATACATCCTTGTCGCTTTTCAGTTTGTATCCTACATCAAAAAAGTCTGGGTAGAGGATCATCTGGATCAGCCCTTTGTCGATCAAACGCTTGGTATCGTTTAGCAGATCGATGACAAATTTGTTGGTAACAGCCGTAAAGCCGCTGGTGAGTACAGCAAATTTGAATTTGTTGGAGGGGGTGCTGATGTGCTTGGTGATAAAAGGAAGAATCCCAAGGGAAATATCGTCGTGGTGCGGTCCGGTATGGAGGAATACCTGGTTTTCTTCTGCTTTGAGGCCTCTGTGAATTTTGGCTTCAATGCTATCCATTACCTCCTGAACCACCTTCTCGCTCACGTTGGGTATCATGCTGGCAATAGGGTCACTTTTCAAGTCTTCCACTACCAGGTGATGTCCGAATTTTCCCTTTTTTTTGCAAACATCTACGATGGCTTTCTCACTTTTTTCGTGCGTCCATTCGCCGGTAGAAAAATGGCGGTTCACCATGTCGGTGAGTTTGGAGGCAGCACCTTGTGTGAGGTAAAAGCGTCCGTTGTGCAACTTGGCAAGCACAGAAGCAGGATAGAGGTTCGACATTTCATTTTCCAGGGATTGTTTTACCATTTCAGCCTTGGCTTCGCCGGCAGCAATGATAATGGCTACCGCATCAGGGTTGTAGGTAATGGTTTCCAGTCCGATGGTAATTACCAGTTTGTTTTTACTGATTTCGATGCCCCCCAGGTCGGAAGCGGCTACTGCCTGGGTTTCAAAATTGGTGGCAGTAAGCCTTGTGGTGCTAAACTCATCTGAGCCTCTTACGTTGAAGGCGATGTGCCCGTCGGGGCCAATCCCTCCAAGGAAAAACCCAAGGCCTCCCTTGTCGCGGATCTGCTGCTCATAGTCACTGCACCAGTCATCAATGAGGAAGATCGACTTTTGCTGCAACTCTTCCAGGGGAGAGCGTGATTCACGGTAACGCAAAGAAAGGTCTATTTTGCCATCGGGAAAAATATCGCTGAAGTGCTTGTCCTCAGCCAGGGGAATGTTATCACTGTTGATAAGCAGGGCCCTGGACTTGTCAAAACCAAAGTCTCTGATATAAAAGTTGTTTACATAATCGAAAAAGCTATTGTGTTGCTTGCTGCTTATGGGGTAGAATTCATCAATCTGAACGAATTGAAGTCCACGCAAATCAGGTTTCCGGGAAAGGTTGAGTCCGAACTTTTCGCGCATTTCGGCCCCTTTCTGATTGTCCCAGTTGTTGAGCATGTATTCTGTCCACTTAAGGAAGAACTCCGGCGTCTTGCCTGTGGGCAGACTGATTACTCCCTCAGGATTTTCTGATACCCATTCAAGAAATCGAAGCGAGGTTATCAATCCCAGTTTAGGAAAGTTATCTACAACGATGTAGGGGATTGTAGTGCTGGTATGGGAAATACCCGACCTCTCAATAAAGGTTTTTTCGACATTTGTATAATCTATATCTGCCCGGTCGATTCTGGAAATTTTTCTTATCATATCAGTCTTTTTTATGGAGTGAGTTTATTTTTAAATTCAAGATAAGCGTTGAGTTTTTGATCAAAGGCCTTTTTTTGTTTGGCCGATTAATTTTTATGCAAATATAATTATTATGAAAATAATTTTGTCAGGTTTTTAAAAATTTTTAAATTTGTACCCTAAATAGAAATATTTAGCAAAGATAATGGGTTCAATCCGAAAGATGTTATTAAACAATCACTAATATGAAAAACATTGTTAGATTGCTGTTTCTGATTTTATTGCCAACGTTTCTGGCAGGTCAGAATATCCAATGGCAGGATGTATCTTCAGAGCATGAATTTCCCAATGGTCTGAGATTGTTTCATGGAACCATCAGCGGCAACACCAATTTCTTTGCGTATTATTACGAGGTGGATATGGCTGTTCCGGAAATTGCCATTCGTCCCTATCTGAGCGCTACCTCTAAGCAGGTGCACAATTTTTCTGCGGAAGTGGGCGCATACGGTGCTGTTAATGGCGGTTTTTTTGCCGGTACAAGTTCCGTATCATCAGTGGTATTTCCCGGCGAAGTGCCTGCACGCAATCTGACTTCTCTCTCGCGCACAGTGGGAGGTGTTACACGCACCTACCCCGTCATAAGGCCTTTGTTTGCGGTGAACAACGACCGCTCTCTGGCCACAGAATGGGTGTATCATCACACCTATTCCTTTGATGATATTTATGTATACGATGAACCCATGGATTATATTTGCAACGATCCCAACCCACTGCCCGTTCCGGTGAAAGCTGACGGATTCCAGTATGAAGATATCGCATATGGACTGGGTGGAGGCCCCATGCTGGTGAAGGATGGAGTAAATGTATTTACCTATTGCGAAGAAATCTGGTGGGGATCGGGGGTGGATCTTAATATAAACCGTCCCCGGACTGTAGTGGGGTATACCGCAGACCAAAAGGTTATATTGCTGGTTACCAACAGTATGAAGGTAGAGGATTTGCCCCAGCTGATGCTTAATCTGAATTGCGTGGGAGCCATGAATCTTGATGGTGGCGGCTCAACAGCCATGGCGGTGGGCGGTACCAGTCTTTATGACCAGAACAGACCTGTTCCCACCATCCTGGCTGTGGTACATTCCGATTCTCTGGGTCTGCCACAGACTCCCGTTTATGAAAAATTTATGGATACCGGCGATGATGGAGTTACCTCCAACGGCTCCTGGTTTGCTACCGCCAACCCCGGTTTCTGGGAGAGCCCCTCCATGCTCCATGGGCTGGCATCGCACGATGAATACTATCAGTTTCCCCTGAACCTGCCCGCTGCAGGTGAATATGAAATTTACGGTTGGTGGACTTCCCATGCCAACAGGGCCACTGATACTCCTTACTTTATTACCCATACAGGAGGAACTACTCAAGTGGCCGTAAATCAGTCAGTGGGTGGTTCAATGTGGAACCTAATCGGTACTTTCCAGTTTGAGGGTACTGCAGATGAAAACGTGAAAATAACCGCAGGTGCAACTACCAATCAGTTTGTTGTAGCTGATGGTTTGCGCATCGTCTCTTACGACTCCAATCTTGCGGTGAACCAAATCAGCACCATCGAAGGGGTGGATGATATTGCAGTTCCCTTTGGTACTTCCATTGAGGATGCCCTGGCCATGCTGGAAACCGAGACTGTCATTTACGATACACAGGGAAACAGCTATATTGTAGACCTGGAGTGGCAGGCAGCTGATTATGATGGGAATGCTCCCGGAGACTATACCGCCACCGGCACATTTGACCTCCCCGAAGGAGTTGAGCAAACAGACCCTCCCACACTCTTGCAGGTAGAGGCCATCATTACTGTGCTGGAAGATGATGATACTTCCATTTTTGATATTACCACCAGAGGCATTGAAATATATCCCAATCCTACCGCAGGTGTTGTAACCATAAAAGGTAAAACCGCCGGAGAGCATCAACTGGAGATACTCTCACTCAACGGTCAGTCTGTTTTTCAAACGGTGGTAAGAGGCGTTTTTAACAAAGAAATTGATTTGACTTTCCTCAAAAGGGGAGTCTACCTGGTAAGAATTTCAGGCCCTGCGGGTAATACGGTGCAGAAGCTTGTCATTCAATAAGAATTTTTCTCTTCATGTGTTTAGTTTTGGTTAACTCCGGCAGGTAAAACTGCCGGGGTTTTTTTAATGCCGCGGGAGTGCAATGATTTCTCCGTTGGCTGTGCTAAACCAAAGCCATTCGCTTTCTCCCTCAAAGAAGAAGTTTACCGCTGAATGAGATGTTTTATGTTTCCATTGCACCTGGCCATTTTCGCGGTTCAGGGCAATCACCAGGCCGTTTCGGGTGGCCATATATAAAGTATGGTTGTCTGAGCGGATGGGAACGGGATTGTGGTCATATCCGAATCCGGCATCAGCAACCCACTTTGTCCGGAAAGATGAAGGAGCTGCATGCACAGCAATCACCGAGTCGTTCATCAGCTTGGCAAAAATCAGTTGGCCATCGTGGGAAACTCCCATGGATTCACGCACCTGGTGGCGATTGGTACGCCATACTTCTTTGCCTGTGCGCAGATCAAGAGCTGTCATATAGCGGTCAGGTGCGACTATGAATACCTTGCCGTGGCTGATGACCGGCACCACATTGCCCGGAGAAAGCAATTCCGCTGTTCTGCCGTTGTTCCACTTCCAGCGCAGCTCTCCCGTCTCTTTGTTAAGACAGTAAACGTGAGTGTCCCAGGCAGTGAAAATCAGTTGGTTTCCATCAATAGCTGCCCTGGACTGAATCAGTCCGTTTATCTCCTTAAATGACCAAATCTTTTCTCCTGTGGAGGCATTGATTTTGTGCATCCCCTCTTTGCCTGAGCCAAGGTAAACAAATCCCTCATGCACAAGAGGCGGGGCAATCACCGGGCCTGCTGTTTGTAATTGCCACAGAACGCTTCCATCGGTGGGATTAATGGCAAAAACGGAGCCTGCTGCATCAGCAGCAATCACAGTATTGTCAGGGGTTAATTCAGGGGTTGAATAAAGGGTGCCATCCAGTTGATTTTGCCAGCGGGTTTCCCCTGAAGGGATATGGATGGCTTTCAACCAACCTGCAGAATTGCCGTAAATTAAAAGCGTATCTGCAATTACCAGCGGACCTGTGAAAACCGAAGCGGTATCGGCATACCGGAATACCGGTTGAATATGTTCAAAGGTTGAATTGACCGAAAAATCGGGTAGGGAAGAAAGTGGTAAATTTTCCAGTGTTGGTTTTGGATGTTTTGTGGCGAAAGCAATACTGGGTTCTGTGGCGGGTTGTCCGATGATTTTTTCGTAAACCTTCAGGCTGTCCCGGCTCACTTCCACAATGTTATAACCGGGAATGTTTTCACCTCTCAGCACCATCGAGCGGCCCATGATACCGGGTATGCCGTCAAAATTGTTGAGTTTCAGGTTGTGCCCGTGACCGCAAAATGCAGCGATGGCCCCATGTTCGTTGAGAATGTCGGTAATAAGAAACCACTGGTCAAGGCCTTCGGCAAGTGGATAGTGGGCAAAGAAAAGTAGCTGCAAATCAGGATGGTTCTGGTTGGCAAGTTCCCGCTCCAGCCAGCGAATATCCTCCTGTTTCACGTGCCCGTCGCCCATGCGCATGAAAGGTCCCGTGTTGAGCCCGGCCAGTAAAAAATCTCCTTTACGAAACATAAACTTGTCATCACCCCATAACTCCACAAAGGTTCTTCCTGCACTTTCTGACCAGTTGGTTTCATGATTGCCGGGCAGAACATGGTAGGGAATGGACAGCTGGTCAAGAATGCTTTTTACGTTGGCCAGTTCTTCGTCTGACCCCCTGTTGCTCAAATCGCCTGATATCATTACCATGTCCAGATCAGAGGCATTCACCTCCTGTACCAGCATTTTCAGCTGTTCGGAACTTTCTGCACCTGGCTGAACATGGATGTCGGTGAGGAAGGCAAAACGAAGGGGTTGTGGGTCTGCCTCGCTGCAGGCTGAAAATAAGATGATCAGGGATAGAAGAAGCATGGAAACGGGACATGTTTTTTTCATGGCAATTGTAGTGAAGGTTAAAATTGATTGAAAGAGTTTGTTCAATGTTTAAATTTACTATTTTTGTTCTTTAAAAAATTAAAAAATACACTTTCAAAGGTAGGTTATTCCTAAAATAGTATCAATATAAAATCTGGCTACAATGAATACAAGAAGAATTCAAATTTTACTGATAATTATGGCTATGACAATTGTTCAGGCAACCGGACAGGTAAGAACCGGCATTGAAGTATTGCGCGATCAAAATTTTGAAATGCTGAAGGGAAAAAAAGTTGGACTGATCACCAACCCCACGGGAGTTGACAGCAGGTTGGTGTCAACTCTGGATATTCTTGCAGCTGCAGAGGGTGTTGAGCTGGTAGCTCTGTATGGTCCTGAACACGGAGTTCGGGGAGATTACCCTGCCGGCGAATACGTTGAAAATCAAAATGACCCACGGACGGGTGTACCCATGTTCAGCCTTTACGGTGTTACCCGTAAACCCACGCCCGAAATGCTCAAAGGGGTGGATGTTCTGGTGTATGACATTCAGGATATCGGTTCACGCTCTTATACCTACATTAGTACCCTGGCCCTTGCCATGGAAGCTGCCGCTGAAAATGGCGTTGAATTTGTTGTGCTCGACCGTCCCAATCCGTTAACGGGAAACAAGTTTGAAGGTCCGCTGGTAGAACCTGGGTTTATCTCTTTCGTTAGTCAGTTCCCGGTTTCCTATGTCCATGGTTTCACAGTGGGTGAACTGGCCGGATGGCTCAACAATGAAAAAATGCTCAAAAACGGTGTCAAGGCAAAACTTACTGTCATAAAAATGGAAGGCTGGAACAGGAACATGACTTTCGAAGATACCGGACTCCCCTGGGTGATGTCTTCTCCCCACATCCCACACGCGCATTCTGCTTACTTTTATCCCGTTTCCGGAATCCTGGGCGAATTGTATACGGTCAATATCGGAGTTGGCTTTACATTGCCCTTCCAGATTTTTGGTGCCGAATGGCTGGAGAATCCCGAGCTGCTGGCCGCAAACCTCAATGAGCTGGAGATACCCGGTATTATTTTCCGTCCTATCCATTTCCGTCCCTATTATACCAACATGAAGGACAAGAGAATGCGTGGAGTGCAGGTGCACCTTTTTGATTTGCATAAGGCACCCTTATCGATCATTCAGTTTTATGTAGTGCAGGAAATGCATAAATTGCATCCTGAATATAATATTTTCGAACTGGCACCCGAAAGGCTGGATATGTTCGACAAGGTATGCGGCACTGACAAGGTAAGAAAAGCCTTTGAGAAAAACTTTCTGGTGGAAGATATCATCGACTTGTGGACCCGCGAAATTCCCGGATTCCTGGAAGTTGCCACGCGGTATTTCTTGTATTAGGAAAACACTGGTGTCCGGTAAAATTTTAAAATTCAAAATTGTTGAAGATAGACCTTTCACTACGTTCGGGGTGACAGATAGTTAGATTCGCTGAATTCCTTGTCATCATTTCGAGTAATAACGACGGAGACCACGAAGTAGTAGTGAAGCTAAATCTCTTTCTTCTCTTTGACTTTGTTTTAGTTTGCCTTTTTCTGTTGAAACATGAGATTTCTCAGCGCAGGCGCTTCGAAATGACAGGGCTAATCC
>RECE01000392.1 GCA_007694165.1 Bacteroidota bacterium | reverse complement strand
CCCTGTTTAGGTATGAATTCTGTGATTCCGTGGATGTTATTGTGTATTATTGTTTCACAACTCTGTGTGAAGCAACGCCACGTGAGGTTTGAACCTGAACAATATACAATCCTACCGGCATTTCGCTAATGTCAACTGAGACGAAATGACTGTCGCTGATGACAATGGACTTAACGAGCCGGCCATCCATACTGTAAACTCCAATGTTCTGGATGCCGGCATTATCGGCACTGATGCTAATGGTTCCCTTGGTTGGGTTGGGGAAAACCTTCACCAGATCTTCTAATGCAGCACCCTCAACATTTTCAACGTTTGTACCCTGGTTTTTTTTGTACTGAATCAGGTAGGCATGAGCGCGATAATGGGGTTCGGTATGTGAAGTATTGTTGTAACCGGTGTTGTTGTGGTTGGTATAATCGGCAAGAACAAAATCCAGGTCAATGGTTTCACCGGCTGTAATGTGCTCATCCAGGTTATAGAACCACTGTTGCACATCCTGCCCCGGGCACCAACCGGCTCTGGAGAACTGCCAGGTACCACTTTGAGGAGAGCAGGGGTTCTGGTCGCAGTCGTCGTTCCACAAGTGCATGTCAAAGGTTTGCTCCCCATTCACCCAAATGTGATGAGTAAATTCAGAAAACTCTGCCGCGTTGAGGGTGTTGCCCTGCCCGTGTCCGGTCACTGTCATGCGCATGGAGGCTTTTTCGGTGTCTTCAAGGATGGTGACGGTTTGCTGGGGAAAAATGTAGGAAATGTCGGGGTCTCCGTAAACCCAATAATCTTCATTCCAGAGGCGGTTAACCATGATGGGCTCATATTCTGCAGTTCCCGGTTCGAGGATAATTTCCATATCTACCAGCCAGCCAGAGGCGCCCCATACCCTGATAATGCTTTCGAAAATGGTTTTGCCTGTCATGATGGGTTTGAAATCGGTAAGGTCGAAGGTCCAGCCCCCGCAGGCCCTGCCATAAGGTGTTATGTAACGGACGATTTCGTAGGCCACGTTATCCTTCTGAATGTAAAGCATTCCGGGTTGATCCCAGGGGTCGCAACCACCGGAAGGACAGTAAAGATCGAGATTGAGCAGAATGGTTTTGTATCCCGAGAGGTCCTGTGGCATGTAAAGAGTATTGAAGTGTGTTTGGCCTGCTGATCCAAAGTTATGCTGTACAAGGTCATAGAGCATTATTGAAGTGGAAGGAGACAGGGTAACCACGATAGTATCGTTAATGGGGTTTGCGTCGCCTTCCAGCGAAACCCAGGCTTTGATGGTAATCTCATTGAAACCACTCAGGTCAACCGGGTCAGAAAAGGCAATTACCTGTTCTGCAAATGCAGAGATTTGCAGCTGAAATGATTCTGTAACAGGCTCCTGGTCATTGATTTTGTATCCCATAGAAAACTGTTCTACCGGGTCGGTGGCAAAGTTTTTCACATCGAGCATGATATATTCCTGGGCCGAAAAACCGGTGCCAATAGAAGAAGGTGAAGCAATTCCCAATACCCCCAGGTCAGCGCTTGGGGGGACAAATCCTGCCACCCAGTTTTCCTCAGACATATTCAGCAACGTGCCGTCGTTTTCATTTTCGGTGGCATCGCTGATGGTGTTGCCTGTGCCTTCGTTCATGTTCCAGTAGGCTACAAGACCAGGTTCGGTTCCGGATAGTTCTGTGTTCATGTAGTCCTGTATCTCTTCCTGCGTGCGGGCAACGTCCCAAATTCGGATTTCATCCATTACGCCATGAAAAAACCTTCCGGGCCATGTGGGGTTATCGCCCAGGTTCATTGTAACACCATTGCCCGGGGTGGGAGTTCCCTGCGCAGTGGCAGAGGCCTGCAACACACCATTCACATATATTTTCATGGTGTTGAGATCGTAAACCGCTGCGATATGGTACCAGGAATTCAAACCCAATATGGGCGGTGTTTGAGCGGCACTCCAGCTTTGATTAACCGAGTGGTTGAACTCGATACGTCCGTTTTCGCCTACTGTAAGGCCATACCCTTTGTCGGGGTTGGTGCCCTGTTTGCTGATAAGGCAGGCACCCCAGATGCTGCCGGCCCAGCTTTGGGCATTGATCCATACCTCCAGGGTGAGAGCCGTAGAAGGGTTTAATTCGGGGCTGTCCAGTACACCTACCTTATTGTTCTGCCCGTTGAAATGAAGTCCGTAATTCTGCGCTGCAAGGTTAAAAACGCCTGCCAGAATCAGTGCTAATGCCAATAGTAATTTTTTGTTTTTCATTTTGTTATAATTTTGGTTTAATCATGTACCAACCCATTCATGTCAAAAATTTCTCTGATTGGAAAAAATATGGGCAATTTTCACAAGAAGTTGGTTTTATGCATTGATGATTGTTATTTGTTGATAATTAATTTATGGGTACTTCTGTTGTGTTGCCGGAAGACTGTGAGTGTGTAAAACCCTGCCGGGAGCAGCCGGGTTGAGATTTGCTCTTTTTCACTGCCCGGGTAGATTTCCATAAGTATGCGGCCCTGCAAATCGGCAATGACAACTTTTTGGTTGGCCGCATTGCTGATGAAAAGGTAATCGGTGGCAGGATTGGGGAAAACTTCCACGCGGGGAATCATTGAAAATTCAGGAGTGTTTAGATGCAAATCAAAAGAGGAGGATGAATATCCCAGTGCATAATACCCATCGGACAAAACCAGGTCGTTGAAGATCAGGTTTTCATGAAAAACCTGGTTGGGGAATGCAATGGCTTCAAAGTTCGTGTCGGTATGGGTTCTGTAAAGCAATGCATAATGATTGGGCTCAGCGCCTGTAGGAAGCGTTTCTCCATTGCCGGCTGCCTGGTTAATATTCAGAAAGACTGATTTGGAAGGGTTGCCGCTTTGTTGCAGATTCCATTCACGGTGGGTTCGTGCAAAATCGGTGTGTTGTCCGGAGGGAGCATCAGATGAGCTTATTCCCTGCAGGTCATTATGAGCAAACAGAACATATTTCCAGAATTCTTTTCTGCCGATTTCGGCAATTACAGAAAGTCCGTTTTGTGTAACGGCATAATTAAACTCATTGCCGGTTTTTCCCGACCATGCAGCCACGGGTTCACTGAGTTCATACATATGTATTCCGCCCACGGGGGCGTAAGAAGTGGCCCACGACCAGCTCGGGTCATCCCCGTTTTGCAGTGTGCCGGTATTGTTATTGCCGCTCATGTCGGGCACGGTTATGCCCTCTGCGGTGTTAAAGTTGTAGTAAGCAACCAGTCCTTCTTCCGAACCGGAAAGCTCTTTAAACATGTAATCCTTAATTTGCGCCTGTGTTCTGGCTACATTCCACACCCTCACTTCATCAAGGGCACCATAAAACTGGTAGGCAAAAGGATCCCAGGGGGCTGCACCGATCATGAATTCAGCATCGTTGGGCGCAATGGGATTGGCAGGGAAAATCTGAATCTCACCTACCAGCACTCCGTTGATGTAATCCTGCATTTTGCCCGTAGTAGCCGAATAAGTGGTGGCCAGATGGACAAACCCCGAATCTACTACCATGGGTCCGGAGCCGGCATAAGGAATTACCTGCAAGGTTGGATTCCAGATTTCTGTATATACATTGAGGTTCTGAAATCCCATTACATACCCGTTGTCGAAGGAATCTCCCTGGGAGTCGATCTTGCCCAGAACCTTGCGGTTTTCTCCAAAAGTATAGGCGCGCACCCACATTTCCAGGGTAAGCTCGTCTCCCGGATTCAGTATTGGGTCATTGCCACACAGAATATGCAGAGCCGGAGTGTTTTCATTCCATGCTTCATAGTCTATGAACCAGGACTTACCTGCCGGCTGCTGGCCAAAACTGTATTGAATCAGAAGCAAAGGCAAAAGGAACAGCGATACACAGCGTTTTTTCATTTTGATTGGAATTAGGATACATAAAATGGTTAATGAGATAAGGTATTGTTCCACCAAAGATGGGTGAATTCATTGTCTGGCCCCTGATTGATCAGGGCTTTATTATAATTTGCCCTGTTCAGGGTTTGCTCTGAAGGGGGATAAGGCAGCCTTTTGGGGAAAATATCCTGATTTATGGCATGGCCAAAATAATCCGTCAGGACGGGAAATCCTGTGCGGCGGTATTCTGCAAATGCTTCGAAGCCTTGTTCATAGGCAAAGCTTAACCACTTCTGGGTAATAACTTCCTCGAGGGTGACCTGGGGGAGGTTAAGCAGGAAAATATGAATTTCGGATTCAGGGATTTGGTGTTCTTCATCGCCAAAAAGGTTAATGTATTCGATATGAGCCCTGACACCTTCGCGCAGCAGGCTCTGGGGGTCCTCATCCCACAGGCCCTGGAGTGCCGCTTCAGCAAGTAAAAAACATACTTCGGCGTAGTTCATGATTACCCCAGGGGTATTGTTGCGAAGAAACCAGGTGCCTATTTGGCTGATATCGCCCCATTCACCGGCAATGCCAAGGCTTTGGTTGAGATTGTAATTGTCCCAGGCGGCATGGCCGTTGGGCAAAAGATTCGGAATGCCCTTGTATTTGGGAATAAAGGGGAGGAAAGACAAAGGTGCTTCCTGGAAAAAAACAGATGCCCGCGGATCATTCCTGCTGTCTACAAGGTCTGCGAAAAATTTGGATGGATTGTTTTGAATGACAGATTCATTTCTGTACATGGTTTCCCATAAGGGATTTTTGTGCACCGAATTGTATGGAAAAAGAGCTGCCTCCTGCTGAGAGCGGATAAGAGGTTTGTTTTTGAGCTCTTCCACGATGGTTGCATAGGTCTGGGGGTCAACCCTGTTAATGCGGGTGGCCAGGCGAAGCATCAGGGAGTTTCCCAGCGTTTGCCACTTCATCATGTTTCCGTTATAAATAAGGTCGCTTTCAGGGTTGAAAAAACCGGCTGAAGGGTCGAAGCTTTGAACGGCATCGCGCACTTTGTTTATCATTTGCAGATAGATATCCTGCTGGGAGTCATATGAAGGGGAGAATACCAGCCCGGTCATTCCTTTGAGTGCCTCAGAGTAGGGGATGTCTCCCCAGAGGTCGGTGAGTATCTGAAAAATATACACCTGCCATATCTCAGCTGCCGCTTTCATGTTTACCATGTTTGGGTTTTCAGCGGCCATCTCAATGATAATCTGTGTGTTGGAAAGTGTGTTGGTGTATTGCTCCCTCCAGAAAGCATCCTTGCCCGAGGGCATTTCATACTCCCGTCCTTCTTCCACGCCACCACGCGCAGCCAAATACATGGTCCAGTTCATTATACTCCATTGCCTGAGGTTTACATCCGAGTTATAGTTTCCCATTCCCTGTTGCAATGCATACACATAAAGGTAATTGGGATCCGCAGAAAGAGGCTGGTCAGGGTTAATATTAAGTTCTGAAAGATCCTTGCGACATGCTGTTGCTGCAAAGGCAAATACAATTACCAGTATGGCCAGCAGAGGTCGTGTTGGCAGACTACAATTTTTTTCCCGTGAGGGATTCTGAATTTTCTTTGCCGGGCCAACCGAAACAAGTGGGTTGTTTTGGGTTGATGTATTTTTATGTGTTAATATAGTCATAGCCAAAGTGATTTTACAATTAAAAACCTACAGAAATCGAAAGACCCATGCTCCTTTTATTGGGGTAAGAATAAAGTTCATAACCCTGTCCATTGCTGTTGGTGTGCATGGATTCGGGGTCAATATTGGGAACATTTTTGTGAATAAGCCACAGGTTTCTTCCAAAAAAGGTGAGGGAAGCATTGTTGATGCCTGCCCTGGAAGTCCAGCTCCGGGGAATAGCCCAGGTCAGACTTGCTTCTCTGAGTTTGACAAAAGAAGCGTCATAAACAAAAGGTTCGTGGATTTCGTTGGTCCAGCTGGAAAACTGATCCCAGTAATTTTCGGGGTTGACATAGCTTTGGTTGGGTTGCCCGCCCACATCGGTTCCGTTGATGATGGTGCCCGGGGCATACACTCCCTGCGCGAGAAGTCCTCCCGAGGGGGTCCATTGTTGTGGCGACATTCCGGCAGCTTCTCTCTGTTGTTCTGATTCATACCACTGGGCCCGCCCATGCAGGGTTTCTTTGAAGTTTCCCGAATAACCATATCCATACAAGTTGGTACCCGAGAAAATTTGACCTCCAATGCGTGCATCAACCAGGAAAGACAATGTAAAGTCTTTGTATTTCAGTGCATTAAATCCGGAGAGGGCGAAGTCGGGGTTTACATTACCCAGTACCTGCGGTGTTTCATTGCGAATGTACATTCCTTGTCCGTCAACGAGTTTGTTGCCGTTTTCATCGCGTGCAATGGCATAGCCCACGATATCTCCGTAGGGGCGTCCCGGGCGTGCTTCAATGCTTACATTCCAGTGTTGCAGGATCTGCAGGTTGTCAAGCCCCTCAGTAAGCTCAATCACCCTGGATTGGTTACGGGTGTAATTTACAAAGAATTCCCAGCTGAAAGAAGAGGTGCTCACAGGCGTGGCTCTTAGTTGCAGCTCAATTCCCTGGTTTTGGATGTCGCCGGCATTGATCAGCGCGGTGGTGCTGCCCGAGGCATGTGAGATGTCGGCCGGGAGAATTTGATTTCGGGCATTGTTGCGGTACCAGGTAATATCTAACGAGGCGCGGTTCATGAAAAAGATGAGCTCATTGCCCAGCTCAATGGAGTGTATTCTTTCGGGCTTGAGGTTAAGGGGAGGAATCTGATTGGAAATATGGGCAATGGTGCCGAAAGGGTTGGTGATGCTGTCGATGAAGAAAGTAGGGTGGAGCTGATAAGGGTCCGTGTCATTGCCCACGATGGCATAAGATGCACGGAGCTTTCCGAAGGAAAATACAGCTTCCTGCCCGGGAGAAAGTTGCATTAGTTCAGAATACACAAAGCCCAGGCTTGCTGATGGGTAAAAATAGGAATTGTTATTTTGGGGCAGGGTAGATGACCAGTCGTTGCGCCCGGTAAGGTCAAGGTAAAGAAAACCGTTGTATTCCAGCTGCAACAGGCCGTAGAGAGAATTGACCGCTTTGGTATGGTAGGGAGTTTGGCGGGCATACGGTGTATTGAAGCTGTTTTCAATGGAATACAAGCCCGGCTCTCTCAGCCCTCCGATGGTGTATGCATTGTAAAATCTTGTTCTTTGTATCATGGCATTTCCTCCTGCATTTATACCAAAAGCAAAAACGGGGCTTACGCGCTGACGAAAACTTACAAGAAAGTCGGTATTAATAAGAAAACGCTCGGTTTCACTCTCGCTGTAATGTCCGGCGGAAGAAGTTCTTGCGCCAACGGGGTCGCGTTGTTCAAACCGGGTAATTGAAAAATCAGGTGCTGTTCGGATGAGGAAATTCAGGTTGTCGTTAAAGGTATAGCGCAGAGATGCATTTCCAAAAGCGCGGTTGCGGTTATCGCCGTTGTATTTGTGTGAAGGGAAATAAAAGGGGTTGCCCTGCCAGGCCCAGTTCATGAACCAGGTTTGTTCTGCTCCTGCAGCATTGGTTATGTTATTTTGGAGCGAGCGGTTGGAAATATTGCGGGGCATCATGATATAGTTGCGGTTGGGATTTTCTTTGGAATCCGAAAGGCCAAACCTGTTGTCTACCTGCTGATTCAGGAACGACATGTAAGAAGAAATCAAGACCCTTTCTGTCGGGTTGCTTGCTATGTTCAGTCCCAGGTTGGTGCGGGCAAAGGAGGCATTTTCAATAATCTCGCGGTTTCTCATGTCTGCCGCAGAAAACCTGATGGATGTATTTCCCACCCTTGTGTCAAGTGCCAGTGAGTTATTGATCGTGTGTCCGTTTTGAAAATAGTCGCGATAATTGTTGGGTTGGGGGCTATAGGTTGAGGGCTGCCCGTCCCAGTCAACGATTTCCTGTCCTTCCATGGCGGGCCCCCAGCTGCCAAAAGCAGAAGCACCAGTGGTGTTGAACACCGGTATCCCGTCGCTGTTGCGGATAAAGGCGGGTTCAAATTTGCCGTTTCTGCCTGCGCCGTAGGTGTTTTGCAGCTCGTAAAGTATGTGTGGTTGATCCAATGAAGTGCTGTGGGAAAAACTCACTCCCAGTCCACGTGGGTGCTTGCTTCCTTTTTTGGTGGTAATGAGGATCACCCCGTTGGCAGCCCTGGAACCGTAAAGAGCAGAGGCACTGGCTCCTTTGAGCACCGAGATGCTTTCGATGTCTTCAGGATTGATATCCGAAACGCCATTTCCGTAGTCACGGCCACCCCATTCATCTTCTGCATTGCTGATAGTAGAATTGTCAATGGGTACTCCATCCACAACAATCAACGCGTTGTTATCACCCATAAAGGAGTTGTTTCCCCTGAGGACAATCCTGCTTGATGAACCTGCTCCTGCATTGGTAGAAGATATGCTCAGTCCGGCAACTTTACCCGCAAGCTGATTGATCATGCTTGATTCGCGACCACCATGCAGGTCATCGCCCGAAACCTGTTGTATTGAATACCCCAGTGCTTTTTTTTCTCTTTCAATGCCCAGGGCTGTTACAACAAACTCTTCGAGCATATAGGAATCCGATTGCAGAACGATATCATAAATTCCCGGATGATTAATCTTTACCTCATGGTTCAACATTCCCATAAATGAAAATACAAGTACTGAACCAGCGGGTACCTCAATACTGTATCTTCCGTGAAAATTGGTTGTGGTACCACTCAAAGTACCTTTTATCGCCACTGTTACTCCGGGGAGTTCTTCTCCGTTACCGGAGCTCCTTACAACACCTTCTGCCACATAGGTTTGCCCTTGTGTGGATAGTGCCAGAAAGCCAAGGAAAACCATTAAAAGTAAGCTGGATTTGTGCATGATTGACGGGTGCTTTTGTATTAGTGGCTTTTTCTTTCTTTGGGGTTAATATTCTTTCAAAGAATGACAGAACATTAAATAGTTCACAAATATAAAAAAAAACCTAAAACGATTTAGTTATTTGGGAGAATAATATCCGATGAGTTCAGAAGGGAAGGAGTTATTAACTTGCCAACAGTGGTTTTTATAAGTAAATTTGTGATAAACA
>RECE01000182.1 GCA_007694165.1 Bacteroidota bacterium | reverse complement strand
CAATCTTCTGTTTTTTACTTGTTGTGATACTGTATGTAATCTCTGCTTTGTTGTTGGTTCGATTACTTAAGCAAAAGTACGTATTTTTACCTATACTGCAATAGGTAATCGACATTGACCCTTGTCCATTCAATCACTTATATTCAAACCCCTTGATTGACCGCATTTACAGAGGGCAAAAAGTTATTAACAACAAAAAAAGAATTAATTTTGCAATGTTGTTATCACACCATTGAGGCAACGAAACCTGCAAGCTGACTATGATATATCCCAATAATTTTGAACAAAAGACCGGGTTTGACCAGATCCGGAAAATGGTACATGAAAAATGCCTGAGTACCCTGGGGCAGCACTATGCCGCAAAGATGAGGTTCTCTGCCAGCTATGATACGGTAAAAACAATGCTTGATCAAACCGAAGAATTCCGGCAGATACTAATGACAGGCGAAAACTTCCCGGCATCCAATTATTATGACCCGTTTGCTGTATTTGATCGCATCAAACTGGAAGGTACTTTTGCTGAGGCTGATGAGCTGGGCGAAATCCGTTCTTCACTGGTAACCATCAGTGACATCCTCTCTTTCCTCCAGTCCCGCAAAAGTGAAGACAAGCTAAAGTACCCGGTTTTACAAAACCTGGGGGGGCATATTTACATAGAACCTTCTGTGCTGAAAGAGCTTAACCGGGTTATAGATGAACAAAACCAGGTAAGGAGCAATGCTTCTGCAACCCTTTCGGAGATTCGCCGCAACAAGATACAACTGGAATCGCAGGCGGGAAAGCGCATCAACAGCATCCTGCACCAGGCAAAAAAAGAGGGTTGGGTAGCTTCGGATGCGGAGCTTGCTTTTCGCAACAGCCGCCAGGTATTGCCGGTACCGGCTGCTTATAAAAGGAAAATACGGGGGTTTGTGCACGATCAGTCTTCTACCGGCCAGACCGTTTACATCGAACCTGAAGAGATTTTCGAAATCAACAATGAGCTGCGGCAACTGGAACTGGATGAGCGGAGAGAAATTGTAAAAATCCTCAGGGAGCTGGCCGATGTTATACGCCCCTTCCTTCCCCAACTCAGAGAGGCTTACTTCTTTCTGGGCAAAATGGATTTCATCCGTTCGAAAGCGAAAATTGCCCTGCAGATGGATGCCCAAAAACCCAGGATTGACAACAAAACCCAAATCAACTGGATCAAGGCCAAACATCCCCTGCTCTGGCTTTCTTACAAACAACAGAAAAAATATGTTGAGCCGCTGAGTCTTGAATTAAAGGATCAGAACAGAATTATCGTCATTTCCGGGCCCAATGCCGGAGGCAAATCGGTATGCATGAAAACGGCAGGACTGGTGCAATACATGATACAGTGCGGAATGCTGGTTCCCATGGAAGATTATTCTGAAGCGGGTATTTTTAAAAAGATTTTCATTGATATAGGAGATGAGCAATCCCTGGAGAATGATTTGAGCACCTACAGCTCGCACCTGGCCAACATGCAGCATTTTATAAAAAACGTAGATGAGCATACGCTTTTCCTTATCGATGAGTTTGGCGCCGGCACCGAGCCGCGGCTGGGAGGAGCCATCGCCGAATCCATCCTGGAAGAGCTTGCAGACCAAAAGGCTTTTGGTATCGTCACTACCCACTATGCCAATCTGAAAATTCTGGCAGGCAAAAGAGAAGGGATCATAAACGGCTCCATGCTCTTTGACACGCAGAATATGCGCCCCCTTTACAGGCTAAAAACGGGCAACCCGGGCAGCAGCTTTGCTTTCGAAATTGCAAAGACCATGGGCTTGCCCCTTGAACTGCTTCAAAAAGCGGAAAAAATTGCCGGAGAGGAACATATTGATTTCGACAGGCAACTGCAAGACCTGGAGCTGAAAAAGCTGGAACTGGATGAAAAAGAAAAACAGCTCAAATCAGGAGATGCTTTTTTATCGGAGATGATAGAGAAATATGAGAAGCTAAACGGCGATCTCAACCAGCAAAAAAGCCATATCATCACAGAAGCCAAAAGGGAAGCGAAAAAAATTCTTGCCGAAAGCAACCGGATGATTGAAAAAACCATCAGAGAAATACGGGAAGCTTCAGCAGACAAAGAAAAGACAAAACAACTCAGGGCAGGGCTTGAGGAATATGCACATTTGCAAGAGCCTGACGAGACGGGGGCTCCTTTGGAAAGCAAATCCAGGAAAAAGGAAAAAAACAAGAAAAAACCCCAGCCTGACGAGCCACGGATTATTCCGGGTCCGCTGGCTATGGGAGATCACGTAAGGATAATCGGGCAGCAAAGCATTGGCGAAATCATCGAATTGGGGGATAAGGATGCAATGGTAGCCTATGGCAGTATCATGATGAAGTCGCCATTGAAAAAACTGGAGAAGCTCTCAAAAGCATCCTCAAACACCAGGCAAAGCGTAAAGGTAAAATACGACTTTGACATCAATGAAAAGGCCTCTGAGTTCAGTCCCCATCTCGACATCCGGGGCAACCGGGCAGATGCTGCATTGACCAAAGCCCGACGCTTTGTGGATGATGCCATTTTGCTGGGGGTAAGACAACTAAAGATTGTGCATGGAACAGGAGATGGGATATTGCGTGAAGCCCTGAGAGATTACCTGAGAACTCTCAGCGAGGTAAAACGGGCCAGAGATGACCACCCTGACAGAGGCGGAGCAGGCTCCACCCTGATCGAACTAAGGTAAAGCCTGCTCCTGCTGTATTCTATACTTCTATATTATACTACTTAATTGAGCCTTCAAAATTCTTGATGAACTCATCCAGATTGGGATTGGTCAGATAGTGATCCTCACTGAAAAACACCAAAACGGGTTCAAATTGCTTAGGCTCTCTGTAGCCGGGGATGGCAGTAATCAGGTTTAGTTCTTCATCAAAAAAGGCTACGGAAGGATAACTCATTCTGCCCTGGAGCAAAGCCCTGGCAAAATTGTGTGAAGAGCGTCTCTGTCCGGGGTTTTCATTCACATATTCCTGCCCTCTGAAAACAATGGGTTCATCCTGCTCTGCATTGAGCTTTACGGCATAGTAGTTTTCATTGATGTATTCGGCAATCTGAGGATGGGAAAATGTATTGGCATCCATGCGCTTGCACCAGCCACACCAGTCAGTATAGATATCCACGAAAATCTTTTTAGGATTTTCGGCGGCCAGTTGCTGCATCTCTTCTATGGTAACCCAGTTAATTTTAGCGGTTTCTTTACTATCCTGTCCGGCATGCAGGTTTAAGTTCACAGTCATTATTATTGCCAGAAAAAACAATGCGGATTTAATCATGATAGTTGTATTTAGTATGAATAATAGTATTCTTTGTAATTCTGCAAAAGATTATCAATAAACGTTCCAATAAGCAAAACAGGTTTTGATGTATGACAAATTGGTCATTCCAGGCAGGATAATCAATTCAGCACTTTGCCTGCTCACACCTTTTTAAAAACCGGCATCTCCCGGTTTGCCTGTTTGCCTGTTTGTTTACTGAGAATGAATGTAAATAACTTTATATCAATAAAAGTAACAGGCAAAAATAGTGCTAAATCATTAAACCTGACTTGTAAACAACAAAAATTAAAAATTGTTGGCACTCAAAACGGATGCCTGCAATAAAAAAAGGCCATAAAACGCAGATAAATTTTTAAATTCGCATCAATTAAAGATAACGTAGAGTTTCACATGATTTGAAGACGTGCTAAATTTCACAGACAGAAAAGAACCTGTTTCACCAGGCAAAATAACCTGGAGAAAGTTTAAGAGAAATATCAGTTCCATGGTAGCCTTGTCATGGATCGTGCTGAGCGTGCTGGTAGCTTTGTCAGGCTACCTGGTTACTCCCGACTCCACTCCTTATGCCAACACGCAGCACCTTGAACTTTCTGCAAAAAAACCGGGCACACGCGTGCAGTTCTTGCGCATCAGAAAGAATGCGGATGTTGCACCTGTCTCTGTCTGGAAGAAAATGTTACGGGGAGCACAATCTCCGTATTATGAGGTGCCTGTTGAAGGATATTATTTTCAGGAAGGGACAGTAGTAGCCGAAAAATACACGGGTTTTGAGGATTTTGATGGACTGGAGATAGCCTACCCGATGGCTGATGTACTTTTTGATATGGATTCGGCAATTGTTCAAGACAACCAGGTAACCGTTTTCCATAGAAGTGGAGAGATCGGAAATTATAGTATTCAAGAACTTGAGAAGCAAATTGAAAATGCCCACATCAAAGAGCGGGTATTCCGGCTGGGTACCGACCGTTTTGGAAGAGACATGCTCAGCCAGGTAATCATTGGTGCCCGTATCTCATTGTCAGTCGGATTTATTGCCATTTCTATTGCCCTTTTGCTGGGAGTTTTAATGGGGAGTCTGGCCGGATTTTTCCGGGGTCGTACAGACAATTTCATTGTATGGTTGATCAACGTGGTTTGGTCCATACCCACCCTTTTGCTGGTAATCGCCATTACCTTTGCCCTGGGCAAGGGTTTCTGGCAGATATTTATTGCGGTGGGGCTTACCATGTGGGTAGATGTTGCCCGGGTGGTGAGAGGACAAATCATCAGCCTGCGCGAAAATGAATACATTGAAGCGGCCAGGGCATTGGGACTTCCGGGCTTCAGAATTATTCGCCGCCATCTATTGCCCAATATAATTGGCCCGGTGGTAGTAATCTCTGCTGCCAACTTTGCCTCAGCCATACTCATTGAAGCAGGACTTAGTTTTCTTGGCATTGGGGTGCAACCTCCCATGCCCTCATGGGGTACGATGATACGGGAAAACTATGGTTATATTATTCTCGATAAGGCTTTCCTGGCTTTGATACCGGGTATATGCATCATGCTGCTGGTGATGGCTTTTATGATTACCGGCAATGGATTAAGGGACGCCCTTGATAAAAGTGCTGCCAACTACTGACGACCCTTAAAGAAAATGGGTGGACAAGAAAAGGGAAACACTGTTGAATTGCCAAAGAGAGGATCTGTTGAATACCCGGTGATTGATAAGAGGGAAAGGTCAGTAGTTTCCAGTTTCCTTAGGAAACACAACATTTACTTTCACTCCTCCGTTTACGCTCACCTGCCATGTCCCGCGTAATTGCTCTTCCACAATAATTTTTATCAGGTGAAAACCAAGTGACTCTGTATTGTGTGGGTCAAATCCTTCTTTTAATCCCTTGCCGTTATCAACAATGCGCAATTCATAATTTAAAGGATTTTCTGCGAAATAAATATCAATACGGTTTTCCGATTTCCCGCCAGCGTTGCCTTTTAAAGGGAAGGCATGTTTGAGTGAATTGGAAATTAGTTCATTTACAACCAACCCGCATGGCATTGCAAGATCAATATTAAGATAGGGGTTCTTCATATCGATATGGTTGTACAGTCTGACCGGGGTGTTAACACTTCCACTGAGGTTGGAAGCTATTTTGCGCAGGTAATCTTCAAACCTTATGTCAGACAGGTTTTCTGATTTATAGAGGTCTTCATGCACGTACGACATGGCCGCAATGCGCTGCTCAAGGTCTCTGAATGCTTCTGACTGCTTGAGGTCTTTGAATTGATGGCTCTGAAGTCTGATCAGCGACATGATAACCTGCATGTTGTTTTTTACCCTGTGATGTATTTCTTTGATAAGGGTTTCTTTCTCTTTTAAGTCAGATAATATCTGCTCTTCCGAATTTCTTCTTTCGGTAACATTTTCAATCATTAAACTAACGGACTGGATCAAATCCTCACCTTCTTCAAATACAGGATTGCAGAAAAACTTAAAATAGTAGTTTTTATCCTCGTCGAAAAATACTTTTTCAACTTCTCTTGAGTATCCTTTCAAAGCATCTTGTATTATTCCGGATGTAAGTTCTTGTATAATGGGAACTTTAAGGTTGTAAAACGAATCCGTTTCTTTCAGCGATATACCCACAAATCTATCGGCCCATTCATTGGCTTTTTCATTGAAAGCAGCTACATTCAGCTCACTGTCAAACAACAGCATTCCATGGGCATGTGTTTTCAGAATGGCTTTCAGGTCGTTGTCGGTTTTGCGGATGGCTTTCTGGGCTTCATTTTCTTTTTTCAACAGTACGATTCTGTTTCTTTGCCGCAGCAGGATCAGGGTAAAAACAGTGATGATCAAGCCGGTAAGGAACAGCAAACCCAGCACGAAGGTAAGGGTTCGGGATTGTCTGAGTCTTAACCTGTTAAACTCTCCCTCCTGCTCAAGAAGTTCTATTCTTTGTTGTTTTTCGCGAGCTCTGTATTCAATTTCCAGCTCATTAATTTGTCGTGATTTCTGTTCATCCAAAATTTCCTGGCTCACGATATAATGCTGGGATGAATACTCAAAAGCGGCCTGAAAATCAAATTTTGCAGCATGATAGTCGGCAAGCTGCTGAAGGGCGGACTGGGCAACAAACATAAAATTGTGCTCACGGGCAATGTCTAAACCCTCCTTTGCTTTTTCAATGGCCCGGTTGATCTGCCCTGAGTTGAAATAACCGCGACCAATATTGAGCAACGATATCGCAACAAATCTTTGATCTCCGATTTCCAGGGCTATTTCATAGGATTTAAAATAATACTCGTTTGCCGTTGAATGATTATCAAGGCCTTCGTAAAGACTTCCAAGATTGTTGTAGCTTTCAACGATGCCACCTAAATCATTCAGTTCAAGCCTTAATTCAAGACTCTGCATAAGATAGTCTCTGGCCAGGCTATAGTTCTTTTTTTGCTGATATACCATTCCGATATTTCCACTGGTTGCAGCTACCCTGTGCAGGTATCCCATCTGGTTAAAAACATCATGTGCCTTAACATACAAGTTTAACGCCTCATCCCAGTTTTCGAGCTGGTAGTGAATTCCTCCGATATTGTTGTAGGATTGCGCCATTCCTTCCCGGTGCGCTTTCAGGGTATAAATATCAAGCGCCTGTTGAAAGTAATTGAGCGCCTCTCCTAAATTTGCCTGTCGTGCTTCTGCAATCCCCAGGCTGCTGTATGCAACCGCAACACTGATGGAGTCAGAAAGCTCATAATAAATGTCTAAGGCATTCTGATAATATTCTGTGGCAATCCCAAACACCCCTTGCCTGCTATACACAATGCCTATGTTGTTTAAAAGTTTAGCAATTTTACCGTCAACATCCTTTCTGAATGGTGAAGTGTACATTGCCCTGAGTTCCTCCAGGATCTGAAGTGCTTCCATAAACTTTTCCAGTGCATTATCAAAATTTCCCTGATCTGAGAACACTATTCCTATATATCTCAGGCTTTGCGCTTTAAGGATATCAGCATCAGGAGAAAGGGTGCGCTGGGTTGAACTCATGCTTACAGCATTGGCCACCCGGTAAGCTTGCTGGTAGTAGGCCAGTGCCTGAGACGGGTTGGTATACTCGTAAAGGTCTCCAAGCTTCAGATAAAGTTCACTTTTTTTCAAAGGATCTTCTGTAGCGTTCAATTGGGAAAGCAGCGAGTCTGCTTCAGATGAAAACAAAAAAAAGGGTGATAAGCAAAAGAGAAGGACGAAAATTCTGGGATAATACATTACAATCCGGATGTTAGGAAGTTTTACTATTTGCAGGCGGCAAAAAAAAACTGCTGAGTTGTTATCTTTCTATTTTTTAAAGCCAAAAGATGATGCAATATATATATCAGGAGGATGTCGGTTATTTTCAGCGTAGAATCAGCCTATTTATCAGTTGCCTTGATATAGAACATGAGAATAGTATTGAGCTCTCTTACATTTCTTTCTGATTCTATCAGTTTGGTGTTAAGATCTTCGATTTTTTCTTTTGCTTTTAGTAGTTTATATTGAGATACATCCCCTATCCTTGTAATTTTCACTGCATCGCTTAACAACGATTCGTAATCTTTTGTAAGTTTTGTTATCAGTTCCATTAACTCTTCGGCCGATTTAGCCTGACCTTCAATAGCATTTCTGTAAAAATCCAGCTTCTCAAATTCCCTGCTAAAAACCTCCTTTGTTGTATCAACTCTTCTGTTTGCATCCATATTACACAACCTTAAGCATTGGTTTATATTTTATCTACGGGTATTAACTGGTAACTAAGATCCATTTCCATAAATAATCTCTCACCACTATCAAGGCTATCTTCATCATCCTCAGTATAATACCAGTTTACAGCCACATCTCTACCCTCGAGAGAGTATTTCTCCAGTATTTCGAGTATATTGAGAAAAGACTTGGAAGTACTGGTATTAAAGTAATAAATATAAAAGTCAATTACCAGCTTAGCTGGGTCCTGTTTCAGATACTCCTCAATCCAATCGGCAATTGGCTTGTAAAATTCATTGGCATTTTCCGGATAGCTAGATCCATAAAAGATTACCTTTCCCTTATCATACTCGGCTTTAATTTCAGGAGTATATTTGCCTGCCTCTAAAAACATATTTTCCATAATTTGCTAGTATTCTATGTTAATTTTTGAACTTAAAAAGAAATAATGAAGCTGGGAGTCAAATACATCAAACTTGTATTGAATAGGATTACCTGACCTCCTGATGATATCAATAAAACCCAGACCGGCTCCTTTGCTGTCGCCCTCTGCCTGTCTTTTTCTTCTGTTAAGATAGTGACCCTTAATTTCTTCCTCGTTAAAACTGTTAACCAGTTTGCATTTATTCTGCAAATAGTCATGTTGTTTTTCATTTACCAGGTTAATAGTTACCAAACTATAAGCCTGCTTGTGTCGAAAAATAAAAACACTACCTTTTCCAATACTTTTACCGTTGGATTCAGATCTATCCTGGCTGTAATGCAGGATATTCTGCGTCATCTCAATGTAAACAGCAAAAATCTTATTTACAACATTAAGAGGGTGATAATGGTGTAATTCACTCCTCAAAACTTCGCCAAGTCCTACGATAGCTTCCTGAGACATCACTCCTGAAAATGCCATCATTGTATCACCTTCAATTTCTTTAATAAAAGGTGACAGAAGTAGTTCTTCGATATTTTTCTGCATTATTGCCTCATTTGTGTTTTCAGTAAAACTCATTGTATTAAACTTGTGCAAAGTTAACTATTAATATTTTGACTTCGGTAGCTTAAAAAGATACATTTGTCTTTCAAAAAGCAAATTTAAGCTTTTTTGCCAATCAAAGGCACAAATCTGAAATTTCCGTACTCTTTTTTTTCAAAATCAGAATCTGACAGCTTCCTGATTCTGGTCATCACCTGATTGGCGCCCGAGCCCAGAGGTATCACAAGAATTCCTCCTGTTTTCAATTGCTGTAAAAGAGCATCAGGAATTTCGGGTGCCCCTGCAGTAACAAGTATTTTGTCAAAAGGAGCATAAGCCGGCAATCCCTTATAACCATCTCCGTAAAAAAATTTGGGGAAATACCCCATTTGCTCAAGGAGATGCTTTGCTTTTTGAAAAAGGGGCCGATGTCGTTCGATACTAAACACTTTTGCACCCATCTCATACAATACACAGGCCTGATATCCGCTACCGGTGCCTATTTCAAGAACTTTGTCATCTTTTTTTACTTCTAATAATTCCGTTTGAAACGCTACCGTATAGGGCTGGCTTATGGTCTGTCCAAGCCCGATAGGAAAAGGTTTGTCCTGATAAGCAATTTCGGTAAAAGAAGAGTCAAGAAAAAAATGACGCGGTATTTTTTCAATGGCCGAAATAACTTTCTCATCTGATATGCCTTTTTCTTTTATACTTGCAGCTAATTTTCTACGCATTCCTTTATGCCGGTACGAATCTAACATTTTTACTCTTTTGCTGTAAGGATCTTGCTATAAACCGACTCTTACATTTACGTGATTATATCCCTTTGGTTACTGTTTTTCAAAAAAACTATGTTCAGGTAGGGTAAAAATTTTACTTTTGCACTGTTTAAGGCTAATCATCACACTCTCTGACAAGTGATATGTATACCTGAAGAAACGTATTTTGTCAGTCCTTTAGAACAACCGGCAAAAGTTGATAATACCTGAAAACACAGAATAAAAGGCAAATTTAATTATTAATTAATTAAAACATAATAAAAAGTGAACAAGATAGGCGTACTTGGTGCCGGGCACCTGGGAAAAATTCATATCAAATGTATCATGGAATCCGATAAGTTTGAACTGGTAGGTTTTTACGACCCTGATCAAGCCAATGCAAACGAAGTTGAGAAAACTTTTGGGATAAAAAAGTTTTCAACAGCTGAACTATTGATTGATGCCTGCGACATAATAGATATTGTAACCCCCACAGTTTCTCATTTTGAATGCGCCTCATCGGCATTAAAAAAATTCAAACATGTTTTTATTGAAAAACCCCTGACTACCACAACAGAAGAAGCAAGAGTGCTGATTAACCTTGCCAAGGAGGCAAATGTAAAGGTTCAGGTGGGGCATGTAGAGAGGTTTAACCCTGCTTTTCTTGCCACCATGCAACATCTTGACAACCCAATGTTTGTAGAAGCACATCGGTTGGCTTTGTTCAACCCCCGGGGAACAGATGTACCGGTAATTCTTGACCTTATGATTCATGATATAGATATTGTATTAAGCGTTATCAAATCACCGGTAAAAAGAATTCATGCCAGTGGTGTAGCTGTTGTTTCTGACACTCCGGATATTGCCAATGCACGTATAGAATTCAACAATGGCTGTGTAGCCAATCTTACTGCCAGCAGAATTTCAATGAAGAATATGCGTAAATGCCGTTTTTTTCAAAAAGACAGCTACATTGCCATTGACTTTCTCAAAAAAGAATCGGAAATCATTCGCATAAAGGATGCACCTGAAAACCCGGGACCATTTTCCATGATACTGGACCTTGGGAAAGACAAATCACAAAAAGAGATTTTGGTAGAAAAACCTGTCATCCAGCCCATCAATGCCATCAAGACGGAACTTGAAACATTTTATGAGTCTATTGTCAACGACACCGACCCCCTGGTAACCATAGAAGATGGATACCATTCACTGGACCTGGCATATAGGATTATGGAGAAAATCAATTCCTGAATTTAACAGGTTCTGGTTGCAGCATACCCGGTTTACCATTACCATTTTGGACACATGCTGGCGGTCAAAGACTCTGGGTTCATTGCATCCCAGGGTCTTTTCAAGTCATAGATTATTCCTGTTCCTCCAAACCTTGCTTTCAGCCTGTTTTAAATCTTTTGCCTTTTGCAGCATCTGTTTTCCAATACTTTTAGGTATCGTAAAGTAGGGGTATAAATATCTGTGAACTATAAAAACCGGAATTAGTGCGTCAGAAAAGGAAAAAATCTTTTCAAAAAATAACATTCAGAATACTTTTAAGATTTTTTCTTCGTTTCTATACAATAAATTAACAACCTGATTCCTGTAACAAAAAGTGCGTTTCCAGCTAATAAACTAAAATCAAAGAGATTACATACAAAACCCATACGGCGTGAATGAAAAATTACAAAAACTGCAGGTGTTTAAATATCTTATAGCCGACTTTTTTTCAGCTTTTTTTTCCTGGTTCCTATTTATCGCATACAGGCAAAACAGTCACAATGGGAGGTTTAGTAATGTCACCAATGAGATATTCATTGATGAAAATCTTTTATTGGGCATTATAATCATTCCGGCCTTTTGGCTTATGCTTTATGCCTTAAGCGGCAGCTACAAAAATGTGTTAAGGCGATCAAGGCTCAGCGAGTTTGGCCAAACCCTGTTTATAACATTTATAGGAGTACTGATTATCTTTTTTGTTGTTTTGCTTGGTGACGAAGTAAAAACAAACGCCGAATATTACAGGTCTTTTGCAGTGTTGTTTTTGCTTCACCTTTCTTTTACCTCCATCTTCCGTTTTATTCTCTCCTCTATAACAACCCATCGAATCCATAACAGGATTATCGGTTTTAATACCATCATTGTAGGAAGCCAGAAAAAGGCTTACAACATTTACCATGAACTGGAGTCCCAGAAGAAGTCGTCGGGGAACAAGTTTGTTGGGTTTGTAAATGTAAACTTGTATGACAATTACCTGATGCAGAATCATCTGCCACGGCTGGGCTGGTTTAAAGACTTAAAGTCTGTCATTGAACAGCATCAGGTTGAAGATGTAATTATAGCCCTTGAAGCCAGGGAACATAAAAATATTGGGATTATCCTTGCCGAATTGTATCAAACCAACGTTATCATTAAAATCATACCGGAGATGCACGATATTTTACTGGGATCCGTCAAAATGACTTCCATTTTCGACGCCCCGCTAATTCAGATTCAACAGGGCCTGATGCCCACATGGCAATTGTATTTTAAACGTGTTTTGGATGTAGGTGTATCGGTTTTTGCACTCATTCTGCTGTCACCTGTATACCTTGCCACAGCTATCGGAGTAAAACTTTCCTCTTCAGGTCCTGTATTTTATTCGCACGAACGCATTGGCATTAACGGGAAACCTTTTTTGATGCATAAATTCCGGTCAATGTATGTAGATGCGGAAAAAAACGGACCTCAATTAAGCTGCCAGGATGACCCGCGTATTACCCCTTTTGGCAGCTTCATGCGCAAGGTAAGACTGGATGAGATACCTCAGTTTTACAATGTGCTTATAGGAAACATGTCGCTTGTGGGCCCCAGGCCCGAAAGGCAGTATTACATTGATCTGATAGTACAAAAAGCACCTCACTATAAGCTACTGCAAAAAATTAAGCCCGGCATAACCTCATGGGGTCAGGTTAAATATGGATATGCTGAAAACGTGCCGGAGATGATCGAAAGATTAAAGTACGATTTGCTTTATCTCGAAAACATGTCGCTGGCAGTTGACTTTAAGATACTCATTCACACAGTGCTTATTATTGTGCAGGGAAGAGGGAAATAAAGGGTTATGAGGATTCTTCAGGTTTGATCAAATGGCACCATGTTCAATCATCTGGACTATCTCCTCTATGAGTTTATCTTCACCATAAGGGTCGTATTCCGTTTTTAGATTATAGCCAAATATCCTGCCAAAAGACTGCCAGAAAACAGCAGTAAAACTACCCCTGAAATCTTTCAGAACCTCGTAAGAGGTATGTTGGGTTTGCCTGTCGATAAGTTTTATCAGAATATGCCCTTGTGAGATGGTCAATTTTCTGAGTTCCCCTTCAAACTCATCTTTTATTTGCTGTTCAATTTCTTTGGCTTTTCTTCTTCTTTCGCTATCCGAATCTATCTTCGAAAGCATTTCATTGTATTCTTCAAACTTTATTCCGGCAAGGCGGGCATAGGGATAAGCACGTTTTACATTTCGTACCAACCTCAGATATCTTGCCTCTTCAAAACGGTTGGCAAAAACCCTCGGGGCATAAAAGCGAATGGTAGGAAGTTCAATGTAAGGTATGGTATCGCCATTATGAATTGTTGCACGATGGGTATGTCCGGGATTTTCCTGGCTTACTGCCTGCGGGAGCAGGAGGCATGCATTGAGAAGAAGAAGGAGAAAATATTTTTTATAACGGCTGTACATGACTAATCAATAAAGTGTCAATAGCAGATCTTTCAGATCTTTAACTGAATAATATATTCAAATAATATGCCAAAAAAAAGCACCTGCCAAACAGGTGCTCAAATTACAAATATTTTGTTGAAATTCCAAATGATTTATGCAACTCTGAGTCTGTCAGGTTTGCTGGAATTAAGCTGGTTAAGGGCATAATCGATGGTAATATGAACCTGTTGATTTGGTTTACCCGAAGGTGAATTGTACATGGCATCAAGCATGATAATTTCGCAAATTGAACGCAATCCCCTTGCTCCCAACCTGAATTCCACAGCTTTCTCCACGATTAAATCATAGACCTCTTCATCAATCTTCAGCTTTATTTCATCCAGCTCAAACAGTTTAGTATATTGTTTGATTAGCGCATTTCTGGGCTCGGTAAGTATACGTCTTAAAGCATCGCTATCAAGAGGATTCAGGTACGACAATACAGGCATACGGCCAACAAGCTCCGGAATTAAACCAAAGCTTTTCAGGTCCTGTGGAGCAATATATTGCAGCATATTATCCTTATCAAGAGCTTTTTGTTCTTTGCTTACACTGTATCCTATTGCATTGGTCTGCAAGCGTGATGAAATACGTTTTTCAATTCCATCGAAAGCCCCTCCGCAGATAAAAAGAATGTTCTGGGTGTTTATCTGTACCATTTTTTGCTCAGGATGCTTTCTTCCTCCCTGGGGTGGTACACTTACCACAGAACCTTCCAGAATCTTAAGCAATGCCTGCTGCACCCCTTCACCTGATACATCCCGGGTAATAGAGGGGTTGTCACTTTTGCGGGCAATTTTGTCTACCTCATCAATAAAAACAATCCCTCTTTCGGCAGCTGCCACATCATAGTCTGCTACCTGCAACAACCTGGAAAGGATACTCTCTACATCTTCACCGACATAACCCGCCTCTGTGAGCACAGTAGCATCTGCAATACAAAAAGGTACCTGCAACATTTTGGCAATGGTACGAGCCAGTAAAGTTTTACCGGTTCCCGTTTCACCCACCAAAACAATGTTTGACTTTTCTATTTCTACCTCATCCTCTTTGGGGGATGCATTCAGCCCCGCTACCGGAGAAGTCAAAGACTTTCCTATTCTTTTGTAATGATTGTACACAGCAACTGAAAGCACCTTTTTGGCTTCATCCTGGCCAATTACGTATTGGTCGAGGTGAGATTTGATCTCTGCAGGTTTAAGCAGTTTAAAAGAAGGAATCGTTTCCTTCTTTTTCAATTTTTGCTCTTCAGCAACGATAAGCTGAGCCTGATCAACACAGCGATTACAGATGTGTGCATTGATGCCAGATATAAGCATATCAACGCTTTTACCTTCACGTCCGCAAAAAGAGCATTTTCTTGTGTCTTTTGACATATTAAAAAATTCTAATAAAAAGGCTTACAAATTAAAAATCTGAAAATTGTCATTGAGCTGGTCGAACTAGCTTAAGGATTTCCCGGGCAAATTCTGCAAGCTCAACGACAAAATATTTTTTAGCTTAAAGCCTCAATGGTAAACAAAATTCAGATTGAGGTAATTAAACACTTTTCTTTGAAGCAGAAAGAACTTCATCAATCATACCGTATTCAAGGGCTTCCTCTGCAGTCATCCAGTAATCCCGGTCTGAGTCTTTATAGATTTTGTCGTAATCTTGTTTGGAATGCTTTGCAATAATTTCATAAAGCTCTTGCTTGAGCTTCAGAATTTCGCGGGCAGTAATTTCGATGTCACTTGCCTGTCCCTGGGCACCTCCCATTGGCTGGTGAATCAGAACGCGTGAATGCTTCAGAGCCGTTCTTTTTCCTTCCTTACCGGCGCAAAGCAATACAGCACCCATGGAAGCGGCAATACCTGTACAAATGGTTGCAACATCAGGAGCAATGTACTGCATGGTATCGTATATTCCCAGTCCGGCATAAACAGAACCACCTGGGGTATTGAGATAAATCTGGATGTCTTTTTTTGAATCTACTGATTCAAGAAACAGCAGCTGCGCCTGGATAATATTGGCAACATAATCATTTACCGGCACACCAAGAAAAATAATCCGATCCATCATCAGACGGCTGAATACATCCATAGTGGCCACATTGAGTTGTCGCTCTTCAATAATGGTGGGGCTTATGTAGTTTCCATACACCGAGGTATAGTTGTGCAGGGTAGTACTGCTGATACCCAAATGCCTTGTGGCATATTTGTTAAACTCGTTTTTTGGAATCATAAAGTTGTTTTTTTACGCTTGGGTTTTGTTTTTGTATTTCTCTGTCATTTCGTTGACAAACTCATCAAAGGTAACTTCCTTTTCATTCAGGTTAAGTTTGCTTTTAAGAAGTTCGAGAACTTTTACCTCAAAAAGCTGATCATAGACTTTTTTCAGTTCTTCCTGGTTGGAAGCGATTCTTTTCACAAAATCATTGAGCACCTCTTCTTCAGGATCCATTTGGCCGTATTGTCTGAGTTGCAGACGCATGTAATTTTTCAGGTAGTCAGAAACCTCTTCATGCTGTACCTCAATCTCATGCTTTTTAATCAAATGGTTCTCAATTAATTGCCATTTAAAAGAATCTGCAAATGAAACAAATTCGTTTTCAACTTGTTCAGGGGTGATTTCTTTATTGTCTCTGTTGGATTCAATAAGCCATCTTTTGAGAAAATCTTCAGGCAAAGTGAGGTTGGCTTTTGCCAGCAAAGTTTTTATCGCTTCATTTTTGAAGTTTTTGTCTACATCCGCCTGGTATTGCTTCTGAAGCTGCTCGGCAATAAAACCCCTGAATGCTTCTTCGTCCTTGAGCTCTGCATCAGGTGCAACCTTTTTATAGAGTTCTTCATTCAATTCGGATGGCTGCATTCTGGAGATTCTTTCAACAGTAAAACGAAAATTTTTGCCATACTGCTCCAACTCTTCCTTTTTCACACCCAGCATGCCGGCCATCTCAGCATCATTTTCTACAGATTTAACAAGATCAATATCTACAGTGTCATCCTTTTTCAATCCAATAAGAGAAGCTTTGGTCTCTTCATCTTTAATGTACTGAATATAAAGATTGGATTTGTTTTTTAGCCCCTCCTCAATAATGTTTCCATCACCATCCAGTTCAGCAAACTCGCCAAACAAAACGTCATCGCTTTCTGAGATTTCCGGGCTGGACATACTCCCGTATCTTTTGCGGATATCGCTGATGGTTTCATCAACCGTTTTATCCTGGATTTTTATTTTATGGTAATCAACTGCTATTTCTTCCGAGAGTTCAAGGTTTATTTCGGGTGCAATTGCAATTTCGTAAACAAACTCATATTCAGTTTGATTGTCCCAGTCAATTTCCCTGGTTTTCTCATTGTCAGGCAGTGGGTTTCCTAATATATTGATTTCTTTTTCTTTAATGTATTCATATAAGGCATCAACAAGGACTTTGTTAACCTCTTCAACGAGTACGCTTTTGCCATACATTTTCTTAATCATACCAAAAGGTACTTTCCCGGGTCTGAATCCTGGCATTTGCGCTTTTCTCTGCATATCTTTCAATGCCTTGTCAACTTTCTCCTGATAGTCATCAGCCGTTAACTGAATTTTCAAATTTTCTGTAAGTTCGCTTTTTTTCTCCTGAACGATATTCATACACCATTTTTTTTATGCAATGGTCTGCACCGATATAAAACCATGCAGACACAATACTTAACTGATTACTAAATAATTAACTAACAAAAAACCAATAAAAAATACCCCGTTAGATTGTAATACTGATTTTATCTTACGGGGTAATATTTCATACTGTAATTTTGTGCGGATGAAGGGACTCGAACCCCCACGCCTCTCGGCACCAGATCCTAAGTCTGGCGCGGCTACCAATTACGCCACATCCGCGTCGTTATTTGGGAGTGCAAATATACAACAATTATTTTTTATGGTAATACCAATAAGAAAAAAAATCTTGCTTCATCACGTATTCAGAAGTCCCACATTCTTTAAGCCTTGTCATTTCTGTGATTGTGCACCTTATTCTCTTCAAAGTTTTCAAGGGGAAGAGAAAATGTAAACACCGAACCCTTGCCTAATTCACTCTCAAAGGTAATTTCACCTCCCTGTTTTTCAATAAACTCCTTGCAAAGTAACAACCCCAGGCCACTACCCTTTTCATCCATAGTGCCATAGGTGGAGTGCAGGGTATCGACCCTGAATATTTTGGCTTTGCTTTCCTCTGTCATTCCCACGCCATTGTCTTTAACAGAGATAAAAACTTTATGATCCTGAATTTTACTTTCCAAAACAATCTCTCCACCGGAGTCAGTATATTTCAATGCATTGGACAAGAGGTTTCTTATTACTGTATCGGTCATGTTTTTATCTGCCCAAACAGGAATATTGTCGTCTACGGCATCCACCAGTTTTATTTTCTTTTCTTTTGCATTGTTTTTAAACAGATTGATATTGTCTTTCACAATCTCATGAATAGCAATATACTCAGGTTTAAATCTTATTTTCCCTGTTTGAGTTCTGGACCATTGCAATAGATTTTCCAGAAGGTTGTTGATCTTCAGAACAGATTTGTC
This sequence comes from Bacteroidota bacterium, assembly GCA_007694165.1. GTDB lineage: Bacteria > Bacteroidota > Bacteroidia > Bacteroidales > UBA7960 > SKVR01. The sequence goes on along the minus strand of RECE01000182.1, from coordinate 16,474 downwards.
CAGTTCAAGAGCAAGTTCTTTCAGTTCCTCTGCAGTAAGATTGGAAATGTCTCGCTTAAGTATCCTGGAAAAACTGACAATTGCAGCAAAGGGGTTACGGAGGTCATGGGATATTATGGAAAAGAATTTATCTTTTGTGGCATTGATTTCTATAAGATTTCTCTCTGACTCAGTCAGTTTTATGTTGGAAATATTTAGCTGATGATTTAATTCTTCAAACTTCATCTTCTGCTCCATCAGACTTTGGTTGAGGCTCAAAAGTTTTTGATTGGTTTTGGAAATTTCATCTTTCTGATTTTCCAGCAGCACATTGGCATTCTTGGCTATTAAAAACCTGTTATAAAGCAAAAACAATGATATCAGAATAAGCACAACTCCCGCTATGAGAAAGTTTCTGAGCAATCTGTCTCTCTGGGTACTGAGCAAGCTAATTTGTTCATTTTTCCTGCTGAGTTGAATTTCACTTTCTTTTTTCTCGTGATCATACATCAGTTGCAGTTCAATAATTTTTCGTCTGCTCTCTTCATTGTATATACTATCTCTACTGTTAATGAAATTTTGCTGATATTCAAAAGCCCGCCTGTAATCGCTTAATTGGGCCATCAGTTTGGCCAGGTTTGCATAATTCTCGCTAACCATTCTATTGAGTCCGATTTCTTTTGCAATCTCAAGACTTTCATTGAATGATTGCCTGGCAAGGGTGAGCTGTCCTTCCTGCAGGTAGAGCCTGCCTAAATAGTTGTATGTTTTGGCTATTCCACTCTTGTCGTCTACATCAATATAATAGGATAAGGCCTGGTTAAGGTACTTTCCACTGTTTTCCGAATCTTCGAGCAGAAAAAATAAATAACCCAGGTTGCTGGAAGTATTGGCAATTTCTCTTCGATCATTGAGTTGTATCCTTATTTCCAGAGACTTGTAGAAATACTCCATGGCCTTTTCATAGTTGTTTTTGCCCTGTTGTACCAAGCCCAGGTTATTAAATGAAAAGGCCATCCCTTTTTCATCATTTTCTGTTTTTTTCAACTCAAGTGAACGCAAATGATATTGTTCAGCCAGGTCGTAATCTCTCTGATGCTCGTAAACCATTCCAATATTATTGAGTACCGCTGCCATTCCCGTACTATGGTTTTCTTGTTCATATAACCCTAATGAGCGAAAAAAGTATTCCAGGGCTTTTTCATAATGGCTCTGATCAGAGAATATTATCCCTATATTGGTATTGGATCGTGCAATACCAATATCATTTCCAATTCTTTCATAAATACTTAATGCCTCAAGGTGATAATCCAGAGCCATAGAAAAATTGCCCATCTGCCATTGTATAACACCAATATGCGAAAGCGCATCAGCAATTCTTCTTTCATTTCCCATTTTCTCAGCCAGTCTTAAGGCTTCCCGCCCACTTTCAAGAGCCTGAGTGGGCCTGGTGGATTTTAATTCCCATGCCAATCTGAAATGAGCTTCAAAAAGCAGTGAATCTGGAGATTGAACGGATTTAACTATTTCCATCAAACTATCTATCCTTCCGGAAGAGGATTGCGAAACAAATCCTGCAAAAAAAAGCACAAAAGAAAATATCAAACGGTACAGATTATTTCGTGACAGTATCGAGGAGATCATAGATGGAAGGAAAATAGTTTATTTAAGTATTATGAATAAAGAACAAATTTAAAAAATAATATTGATTAATCTAAAGTTTTGCCACATTTAACGGCCAATAATTTATTAAATACTTTCTTTGTATGCCATCTGCTGAATCTTTATTTAGACTTATTATAAATTAGCTTGATAGTATGATTCCTTTTGGCTGTTAACAGAATTTAATATACATTTGAGTACCGTTATTCTTAATTAAGATTTTTATCGGTAACCCCTTAAAATCAGCGTTATGAAGATAGTCAAGAGATTTTTTCACTTCATTAAACCTCCACAAGGCTGGAAAGTGTCGGTAATCGTACTTATGGGAATTTTAACCGGATTGTTCTTCCTGGTACTGCATATTTCCAGGGCAACCTCTTATCTTTCAGATGATCCGACGGCTTGTATCAACTGCCATGTTATGTATCCACAGTATGCATCTTGGACCAAAGGGAGTCATGGCCAGGTAGCCTCCTGCTCAGATTGCCATGTTCCTCAAGAAAACTTTATCCGGCAATATTATTTTAAAGCGTCAGATGGTCTTCGGCATGCAACTTTTTTTACCATGCGATGGGAGCCTCAGACCATACAAATTAAACAAGCGGGAATTAATGTTGTACAAGACAATTGCATCCGTTGTCATCTTGACCTGGTTGACATGACTTCCCTGGTTGAGATGAGCGGCAAAATGGCAGCCAGGAATGAAGGCAAATTATGCTGGGATTGCCATCGCGAAACACCACATGGCACTGTAAAGAGTCTTTCAGCTGCACCCCATTCACTGGTGGAAAGGCTCCCTTCTGCAATGCCTGACTGGCTCAACCGCTTTCTTGACAGCCCGGGTAAAGAGCCCTGAAAAACAAACCTGCAAAATCAAAACAAACAATCAATACAATAAGCACTACACCAAATTTGTCAACGTATGAAAACTATCAGAGAACTTACCGAAGAGAAACCCTGGCTAAGCTGGGTACTGTTTTTTGCCACTGTAATCATCGTATTTATTATTGGTTTGCTGGCCTCTTCCATTGTAGAGCGCAGAAGCGAAGCGCAATTGTATTTTCAGATGGTAAGCCCTATTGCGGAATGGGAGCCCGACAATGCTGTTTGGGGAGAAAACTTCCCCCGCCAGTACCAGAGCTACATGCGTACGGCTGACACATCATTTCAAAGCAAATACGCAGGTTCTGCAATGATTGACTACCTGGAACAATACCCCGAGCTCGTGGTAATGTGGGCAGGATATCCATTCTCCCGGGATTATAATCAGGGGCGTGGACATTATTATGCTGTGGATGATGTGCGCAACTCACTTCGCACCACCGGCCCCATGCCTGCCACCTGCTGGACCTGCAAAAGCACGGATGTTCCCCGCCTGATGAATGAAATGGGCGTAGCAGAATATTATGCCGGCACTTTGATGAGCCTGGGTCATGAAATTCAAAACCATATTGGCTGCCAGGATTGCCATGATCCCAACACCATGAACCTGCGCATTACCCGTCCGGCATTGGCGGAAGCCTTCGCCCGCCAGGGGATAGATATCGAGAAAGCAACACATCAGGAAATGCGCTCGCTGGTATGTGCTCAGTGCCACGTGGAATATTATTTCGGAGAAAACAACTATTTGATTTTCCCCTGGGACAAAGGATACTCCGCTGATAATATGGAAGCATACAAAGACAGTGTTGGCCATACCGACTGGGTGCATAGCATCAGCAGGGCTCCCATGCTTAAGGCCCAGCATCCCGACTATGAACTTTACAAAACCGGCATTCATGCACAAAGAGGCGTTTCCTGTGCGGATTGCCATATGCCTTACAAACGCGAAGGCGGAATGAAGTTTACCGACCACCACATTACCAGCCCCCTGCAGAATATTGAAGCAACCTGCCAGGTTTGTCACCGCCAAAGTGAAGCAACCCTGCTGGCCAATGTGTATGAAAGACAAGATAAAATTTCGGAACTTCGGCGCATTGTAGAGAAGAATCTTGCACAACTGCACTTCGAAGCTGGCAGAGCCTGGGAAATTGGCGCCACTGAGGAGGAAATGAAGGACGTACTTCAGTTGATTCGTCACGCACAATGGCGCTGGGACTGGGTAGCCGCGGCCAATGGTTATGGGATTCACTCACCCAATGAAGCCCTCAGGGTACTGGGAACATCTATCCAGAAAAGCCAGGAAGCAAGGATATTCCTCGCTACTATTTTTGCCAGACGCGGTGAAGACTATCCCATCGAAACACCTGACATAAGCACCAAGGCGAAGGCCCAACAAGCGATAGGGCTGGATATGGACCAACAACGCCAAATGAAAAAAGACTTTAAAGAAAATGTATTGCCGGGATGGCTTTCGGCAAGGTAAGCAGAACCACATTTTTATAATAAAAAAGAAAGAGGTCGTTTGACGGCCTCTTTCTTTTTTTGTTCACTTTGGGCCAGGAGCAGTTTTACTTTGACCCTGACCGATAAAATTTTAAAACAGAACTGTACTTTAATCAGGGGTTCACTTACAAATCATTAGAATTATTCTTCACGTTTCAGCAATTTAACATCCAGCGAAGTAAAAGTTTGATACCCTTCTGCATTGGTGATGTAAATATGGAAATGATAATCGCCCTGATCATGCTCGTGGGTATCATCTTTCATCAGAGGCATGTTAATCTCCATTTCGAGCAGGTATTCAAATTCATCGTCGGGAAGATTCACAATCCATACCTCTTCCCAGGGATGAACAGGGTTTTTCTGCGGGTCCATGGCACAAGAGGCATGACTACCGTGACTGTGATGATTGAAATTGTTATGGATATCCATGCTGAAGTTGCCCAGTCCCACCTTACTCTTATCAGTTATTTTAAAACGATAAGTTACCGGCTCATCAAAATAGATGGTATCACAATGCCAGGGCGAAATTATCTCGATTTCAGGGGGTAGAATTTCCTTATCATCCTCTTTGACACAAGCGGCAAAAAAGGCCAAAAGCAGAATGCCGGGAATTGAAAACTTAAGTAGTCTCATATTTGGAGTTTTAAATATTGACTTAATGTGAATAATTTTAGTCAGGTTTATTCTTCTGCCACGATGTAAATATGCGTTTCAACTTCGGAGGTGTTACCAAACTCATCAATTACAAAAACCTCTACATGGTATTCCCCCAGGGGTGCCTCCATAGGTACTGCTATATGCTTGTGCACGGTGGCATTACGCGTTCCTTTAAAAGTAGGATCATTGTCAAAAAACTCATCAATGAGCAGATATTCATCTTCAGAGTTGCCACTTTCGGGATGGTCGTGAATTTCAATATGGTAGGCTTCCAGCCTGCCGTCATTCAGAGATCTCACTTTGAAATCAACGATAATCTCACCCCCTCTTGGGATTTGGTTTGTGCTGTGATCATGCGAACCCGCTTTAAATTCAGTAATTTCAGGTGGTGTAGTGGTGTCTTTGTCATCATCCTTGTCGCAGGATACAAACGTTATGGCCATGGCCATCATTAACAATCCGAATAATTTAGATGCTTTCTTCATAATAAAGGTTTTATTGTTCCCAAATGGGAGTGGTTAATGATTAAATAAAATTCAAAAAGGAATGGTTACAAACAGGCGGAAATCTCTGCCCGGTTCGGGTATACGCATTCGCCGGTAGAAACTGATGTGGTTAAAATAGCGCTGATTGAGAACGTTTCGTGCCTCTACGCGCACCCTCATCTCTGAACCCAGTATATTGACATGGGATTGAAAACTGAGATTAAGCAAACCATATCCCGGTGTTCTTAATTCGTTGGGAACGGTGTGATTTTGTGCAGCAGCCCATACTCCCTCAACACCTATGGAATTGCCGGCAAATCTTGTATTTTCTCCAAGGAGGAGGGTAGCACCGGTAATGGCCGACATTGGGGGGGTAAAAGGGAGGTAATTGTTCAGGTCCAGATTCATGGCATACACATATTCCATGCCTGCCAGCAGGTTTAGTCTTTCCCTGAAAGTATAATCCAGGCTTATTTCTCCGCCATATAGCAGGGCTTGGGTCTGCCGGTATTCGTATACCTGCCCTTCGGGTCTTAAAATGGCAGTGGGATTAAGGTAGAGGTAACTTGTAAAGTAATTGACAAAAGGACTGACCATTAAATGTAAATTGTGCCAGCGGGTTTCCAGTCCGGCATCCAGTTGCCATGCCTGCTCCGGTTCAATCTGGATATCACCGCGCTCAAATCGTCCCTCGTGACGGTGCAGACCATAAGCACCCAGCTCATAGGCAGAGGGGATTCGATAGCTTTTGCCCACATGCAGCTTCAGAATGGTTTGCTCTGAGGGTAGATAATTGACACCTGCTGAGAAAGAGGTGCCCACAAAGGTTTTTTGAAAATCGGGGTTGAAAACAGAATCACCAAATGCCGGGTCAGGATTGAGCGTCTCTTCCATATGGAAATTGTGCATATCTACGCGGGCACCACTATTTATAACCCATTTAGGTGAAAGGACATACTGATAAACTATCCCGAGTCCCCCACTCAACTTTTCATACCCTGGAAGGATATGACTGTATCCATCTGTATGATTGGTTTCGAAAGCGGCATTGATAATAAAGTCAAGGGTTTGATTTTCCAGTTGTCTGAATGAGTATAAACCGTTGGCAGTGATATTGTGCAGGTCGAGTTTGAGCTCGAGGTTATCAAGGTCTCTGAAATACTGAATATCTTCAGCACGATTGCCGGTGCGGTCCGAAAGGATGGAATGCTCTGAAGAAAGATTATACTGATACCCCAGGGCAAGTTCCAGCTTGTTTTCTCCCATGTACACATTGGTAAAGCTATGAACATTAAAATTTTCCACAATCTGAGCAGGATTCTTAATATCGCGGATATCTGCCATATGGCTGGCTCTCCTGTCTTCGTGTTGCAGACCAATCCAATCGAAGAATCCTGTATGGGAATGGTGATAAGTAAAATCAAGATAACTGTTTCCCCAGGGCTTCACCACACCTGTTAAAAGGGAAAAAGCATTTTCTCTGCCTGCGGTATTAGGCACGGTTTCGCCCAGCTCCACTTCGTGGGTGGCCTCTGCTGCTGAGGAAGGTCTGGGCAAAAGAAACACATCGGTATAGGGGACCCGGAAATCCCCAAAACTATTGTGTGTCAAAGTGGTGAGAAAATAAAAATCGCCCGTACGTCCCCCAGCGTGTGCTGATCCCCCAAGCCATCCAGTATTGGCCTGACCTCTGAAGGAGACCTCTCCTTTGAGGACACCTTGCTGAGGTATATCTGCCGGCAGTGTATTGATAACACCGCCTATGGCATCAGAACCAAAGCGCAGGGATGCAGGTCCCTTTATCACTTCCAGATGATGAACATTATGCTGATCTACACTCAATCCGGTATGGCTGCTCCAGAGTTGCCCCGACTGCTTGATGCCATTCTGGGCAAAAACCACACGGTAATATCCCAACCCTCTAATCATGGGCTTGGAAACCCCGGTTCCAATATCCATGGAGTTGACTCCCGGAATGGCACGCAGGGTTTGCATCAAACTTCCCGACCGGTTTTGGGCAAGAAAATCAACCTCTACACGGTTTATGGAAATGCTCTCCACCCGCCTTCTTTCTTCTCCCCGCTTACTCACCACCTCCACTTCCGAAAGTTGGTACGATGCCGGTTCAAGTACAATAGTTAACATTTCCGTATCCCGGAAAGGTTCTACCTCAAAAGTCAATGCCTGGAAACCCACATAAGAGAATTGTAATTTATGGGATCCACAGGTAAGGTTGTTAATTTTAAAGCTTCCCTGAACATCCGTAACTACTCCATGGTTACTTTGACTTATTCGGATGGTTACTCCAGGCAGGGGGAAATTGCTTTGATCTACTACAATTCCCTTTACTTCAAAAAAGCAATTGTTATCTTCAGCATGAGCCTGAAAGAATAATAACCATGGGATTACTATTAAAAACAAGTACAATAAATTGCGATTACAGCTTGACATTGGCGTTGAAAACAGAATCAGAAAATAAAGTGTTGCAGATTATATTTGCAACTTTGATGCAAAAATACCTTTACCCATTTTAGTGGGCAATCCCAAATAATAGGGATAATCCCATTGTTAAATCCCTGAAAGTTATGAGCCGCCAATAGAACGGAGGTGTAAACTTTCTGGACCAAAATTGAAATTCAGCCGGCAATAACAGCAAAGCAACCTGATTATTTTACGACTTGCAGAAAAGAAAACAAAAAGAAAATGCTATATTTGCAACACTGTTGCAAATATTCCACTATGGTAATTTGAACCTGAAAAAACAGCAATAAAACCTCTATCTATAATTATTATGACCACAATTGACCCATCCTCTAAAAATATACCATCAGCTTCAATTCCCCTGAATATTGAAAAAAAGAGCAAGGTTAATGTATATATCATCACCGGATTCCTGGGCGCAGGAAAAACTACTTTGCTCAACAGCCTGCTCAGCCAGTTCGACCAGGAAAAGAATATCGTGGTGGAAAATGAATTTGGAGAAATAAATATTGATAAGAATCTTGTGCAAGGCAACTTTAAGAAGGTTTTTGAAATTACCGGAGGTTGTTTGTGCTGTAATTTAGATACTGAGCTCTACGATGTGCTTGACCAGATTGCCCGCATGGAAAACAAACCGGACAATCTTTTTCTTGAAACCACAGGTATTGCCGATGCCGGGAATCTATCGGCGATTTTCAATGAAGAGTTTGTGAAGGAAATCTTTGATTTAAAAAAGATGATATGTGTGACGGATGCAGAAGTTGTGGAAGACTTTTTGGGGAAAACCTCCGAAACCGCAAGACAAATAGCTGCCTCCAACCTGGTTTTGATCAACAAATCAGGAAAAGTCGCCGCGCAATATCTTGCACTTTTGGAAGAAAATCTTAAGCGTATTAACCCATACGCTCAGTTTACCCCTACAACCGACGGCACACTGGACAAAAACCTCCTTTTTACAAAAAATCCAGTCAGACCTTTATTTTCTGTTGAAAAGCCCGGAAACAAGCAATTGATGCATTCCATCAACAGCGTTTTGTTTGAAACTGAGAGCTGTTTTGACGTTGAAAAACTCCACAGCGTGCTGCAAATGAGTTTGTTTATATACTACAAAGATATTTACCGCATCAAGGGATACATCAAAAACTCAAAAGGGGAAGCATATCTTTTACACTCGGCAGGTAAAACCATCAGCATTACCCCTGCGGATGAGCAAATATCCCATAGCCACCTGGTATTGATTGGGCATAAACTTACTTTAGAAATTGCCGACAGGTTGCTGAAACCTGCTTTGTGCTGATTTATGGGATTGTGGTTCCCATGTTATTCATCCTTTACCCTCTATCATTCATACTTAATCACCTCCGCCGGGTTGGTCTGGCTGATTCGGTAGGATTGCCATCCTACGGTGAGCCATGTCAGCAACAGTGAGCCCAGAGCAGTGAGCACAAACCACCAGATGTTGAGCGATATGGAATAGCTGTAATATCCCAGCAGGGCTCTTACAATAAAGTAAAGAGGTACAATGGCAATGATATTGGCAGCAATTACCAGCCAGGTAAAGGTGCCGGTAACCAGCTTCAGGATGGACAAAACAGGGGCTCCGAGCAGCTTTCGCAGTCCGATTTCCTTTTGTCGCTGGCGTATCATGAGAGAAGACAAGCCAAACAAACCGATACAAGCTATCAGTAGCAGCAGCAAGGTGAAGGAGGAAAAAACCTGCCCAACCCGTTTTTCCAGATCGTAAGATTGCCCGAGGTAATCATTCATCTGTCCATGAATAAAAGGATCTCCGGGCATTAGTCTTTTCCATAATGCTTCAACCTGGGGTATGACATGATTCATATTGCCCGAATTTATGCCTATCAGCAGATAGTCAAAACCGCTCCAGGGCTCGTTGGTAAGTATAAGGGGTTTGATGGGAACCCTCAGAGAGGTGAAATGAAAGTCTTTTACTACACCGATTATCGGTCTGCTTCCATCGCGCTGTACCCTGACCGATTGAAAATCGTCAATGCCAAATTGCCGTATAAAGGTTTCATTCACAAGGTATGTGGTTTTATCCGGTTCCGAACCTCTTATAAAATTACGCCCTTCCACTACTTCAATATTTAGTACTTCAAGCAGGCCATCATCAATATCCAGCACATGTATCATGCTCACCTCCTCAGCGCCATTTACCCTGTAACCATTGCTGGTAATCCATCTGCCGGGAATTTCGGAAGTTGCCCCACAGGTTTTTACTCCCGCAATGGATGATATTTCATTGCGAAGTGTCTCGTATCCATCCATGGCCCTCTGGCTGGGTAGTCGCAACCACACCACATGTTCGGTGTTCATGCCGGTATCAAAACGATACATGTAATTCAGTTGCCGGAAAATGACCAGTGAAGTATTGATAAGCACCATGGAGATAACAAACTGAAGCACTATCAGGGCTTTGGAAAACAGAGCCTTACCCTTTCCGGTTTTCATGCCCCCTTTCAGGGCCTGTGCCGGTTGGAAAGAAGAGAGGTAGAATGCCGGATACCCACCGGCAAGCACACCAGTCAGCATTACCATACCCACAAGGGCAGGAATAAAACCAGGCCAGTCGATGGATAAAATTTTCAATTCCATTCCTGTAAGGGCATTGATGAACGGGTGCACCAGCTCCACCAGAAGCAGAGCGATGAGAAAGGCTCCAAAAGCAACGAGCACTGCTTCACCGGTGTATTGGAAAATAAGCTGCCACCGGGTTGCCCCCATCACTTTGCGCACCCCGGTTTCCCGGGCACGTCTGAGGGCCTGAGCAGTGCTGAGATTAGTAAAATTGATACCGGCAATGAGCAGGATAAAAATGGCAATGGCCGCGAAAACATAAACAAACATCATGGGGTTGCCATAGTGTCCTGATTTCAGGTAGACTTCGTTAAGGGGGTATAATTTGATCTCATAACGAAAGCCATAGGGTTCTATTTGCCGGTTAATTTTTTCAAATAAAAAATCGGGGAGTTTTTTGTAAAAGGATTCCCAGTCTGTGGAGGGAGCCATTACAAGGTAGTTTGTATAGCGATTCCCCCCATCCCAACCCAAATGCAGACTGCGGTCTTCGTAAAGGGTGGAGAAAGAAAGCAGGGCGTCGAACCGGATGTGGGAATTCTCCGGAGGGTCTTTTACAATGCCCGTCACCACGTATTGTTCTTGATTGTTGAGTCTTAGGGTTTGCCCCATGGGGTTGATATCACCAAAAAGAGCTGCTGCCGTTTTTTCTGTCAGTACAGCACCATAGAGTGAAGCCAATGCTGTGGAAGGGTTGCCATGTATCAACTCAAAGGAAAAGGTATCAAAAAATGTGGAGTCGGCCCATGAAATATGCCTGAGGGTGAGGGTCTGTTCTCTAAAAGTGAAATACCCCGGTGTTGGAGCCGAGATGCGGGTGACAGATAACACCTCAGGAAATTCCTCCCATAAAGATGGCCCAATGGCAGCAGGGATGGTGTTGGACGACTCGGTCTGGTGTTTGGAGTGGCTTACCATACTAACCTGGTATACATCCCGGCCTTTTTTGTGAAAACGGTCGTAACTCAACTGAGATCCAATGATCATAAGAATAATGATGCCTACGGCTAACCCAACAGACAGTCCAAAAAGGTTGATGAGCGAATACATCCTGTTGCGCGAGAATAGCCTCAATGTGTGTTTGAGGAAATTTATGAACATGTCCGGCGGTTTTGGTAACTATCGTATTTTCACAAATTTTATCAAATATCATACCTTCACTTATAACTTAAAGCATTTAACCCAGTTGCGCAACTGACTATTCTGAAAAGCACCTATGGGCTTGTATCGAATCAATACAATGGATGTCCGTTAATGTACAATAAATCATGAGATTGGAAGCAATATCCTTTTAGTCTGCCAGCTCAGGAATATTTATTAACTGCAAAGAAAGTCATTGCTAAAACATCCATGATTAACGTTAACACACACAGCCGGTCCCGATTTTTCGGGAAGGATGACCAGACAGAAGAATGCACAAAAAAATCCCTTCCGACTGCATCTGCAATCAAAAGGGATTTTTATATTGTGACAATATAAATACTACGACTTAGCTAGTAGGTCAGCGAAACAATTTTGCCCTCTGTGAAACTGAAAAACTTTTCTTTTTGTGCCACCTGGATGCCTTCCATCAGATCAGCTTCTTCAATCTCGTGAGCTTTCATACAGCCGGGACAGGCAAAAATGGTTACACCCATTTGCAGCAAATTAGCCAAAGATTCCTTGAGGGGTGTAAAGTGGGCATACTCCACATCATCAGCATACTGGGTAAGGAGTTTTACGGCATCGATGTCCATATAAATCAAAACATCTTTGTCGGTGGCCATCATGGCTGCCATCTGCAGGGGCATAAGCACACGGTGGGGATTGTCATGCCCATGGGTCATGTGAATAAAAACGCCATCGTTCACCATAGCAGGTTCATCGGCGGGCTGCTCAGGGGCAGCGCAGGAAGCCATCATGGCAAGGGCCAGGATAATCAAACTGATTTTCTTCATGATAAGTGCTTTTTTAGGTTATTATGGAGATAAAGTTAATAATAAATCCCGGCACTCATGCAAGAACTTAACATTTAATCTCTTTCCAGCACTTTTATCCCTACCCCCCTGATGGTCTGCCAGCCCTCTTTGTCGGTAAGGGCCAGAAAGAAATGGTAGTCGCCGGTATCCGCATCAGCAGGTATTTCAATATTCACTTCTGCCTCATAAGTTTTTAAACCGTCTGGAATGGTATAAGCCTGGATAAAGAGAAAAACATTCTCCGTGGGTGTTTTGGGCGGATCCATTTCACACTCCTCCGTTTCAGTGCTGTGGCTGTGGTGGTCGAAATTGTGATGAATATCAATACTGTATGCCCCCAATTCCTGGTTATCGCTAAAGGTTGCCCTGAAAGTGAATGCTTCTCCCACATATACTGTGTCGCAGGCCTGTGGGAAGTGGTGCGCCTGGTTCATGACAATTACCGGCGGCACATCATCCACCTCATCTTTGCTGCACGACCAGACTGTGAACATGATTATTATCATTCCCATTCTCAAAAATGTCCGTGCGTGTATTTTTGTATTCTTCATAAGAAATACTTTTTCTGTGAAAAGAATGGCTGCTTCAAAACCCGTTAAAAACCAACTCCCCAAATACAAATCGAACGGGAAGTATTATTGTTTAAATTTTCGGATTTTAAAGCAACCATACAATAATTTCAAATCATTAATGCATGTGAATATCGATATAATATCTTTCTGAAAAACCAAAAGGTCCGCCAAAAGCATCGCGCGATTTTACCAGAATGTAGTATTCAGCATCCTGCCATGCAATATCTCCGTCAATGGGTTTGGGTGTAATATTATTGTCGTGCTCAGCACCCACCACTATAGTTGCTTCAAATGCGTGGCTCGTAGGGCTGTCATAATCGTGGGTATGCAGCAGGGTTATGGTATTGGATGAATTCACATCTGCATCTTCCAGGTTCTGATCTGCCCTTACCAATCCAATATACATACCACCCAGAGCCATTTCATGAGTAACGGTACCGGCAATGGTGATACTTTCTCCCATGTGAAATACCTGTCCGTCTGAAGGAGCAGAAGTAACAGTAATCACAGGAGCATTGGTATTCTCAGGATTTTTCACCTCAAATTCCGTTTCAATTTCGGTTACTTTGCCTTGCATATCAATCACTTTGAAGTGAAAATGGTAGTCGCCCAATTCAGCATCCAGGGGGATGTCAATATGCTTATGGAACTTGGCATTTTTCAAGCCACTGAACTCAGTCCAGGTATATTCAAACTCCCATTCATGGTCGTCATGCTGGCCTGACTTGTGACCATGGTCTCCTTCATGATGAATTTCGAGAACAATGCGATCAATACGGCCTTCGGCGACTATTTCAGCATCAATATGCAGATCGGTTCCGCGATACCCCACTTTGCTGTTATCATACCCAATTTCAAGGTCACTGATTACAGGTGCAGGAAAATCATCATCGTCGCTGCAACTTACAAATACAAACAATGCCATGGAAAAAATGGCGAGAATAGAAAACAAATTTCTGTTCATAATAAAAATGGTTTTAATGGTTAAAAAAAATGATTTATAATAATTAATTCGGTTAACTTATTGCTTTTCAAGCTAAGGAGCAGCAATGATATCCACCGGCAGCTGAAGGGATATCGTTATATTCCTGCCTGGTTCGGGCACTCCGATAAGCCGGTAATAACTGGTATGCTCCAGGTAATGGGTATTGAAAAGGTTATTCACCATGATATTCCAGTTGAGAGAACTGCGGTTCAGCGTCAGGGTACCTTTTACCCCCAGATGATAGGTCTGATAGCCCGGTGTTTTTCGCTCCGGGGGTACGATGCGATTCTGAGCCGATGTGAAACGAGCATCTGCCATGACAGTTAAGTCCCGGAGATCTCCTGCAGAAATACTTCTCCAGGGACTCCAGGAAATACCTGCCAGTAAAGAACCCGGCGGAGAAAACGGCAGGGTAAACCCTTTCTTATCTCCCGATAGTTGCTCGCTGTATGTATACTCTGCCGACAATTCAGCAAAGAGGTTTTCCGTCAGATTTCCCTGCAGTGCCACTTCCCCACCCCACCGCAGCACTTCGGAAGCGGTGTAATGGAAAATCTGGTTCCCTGCGCCATAGTCAAAATCAAACAAGTGAGAGGGATTCAGATAGATGTAGTTGGGAAACCAGGTAACAAATGGGCTGAAATGGACACTCCACCACGATGCGGTATGCTCAACCCCCATGTCCAGCTGCCAGGCAGTTTCCGGATTGAGCGTGGCATCACCCACTTCATAACTAAAATGATGGTAGTTGACCCCGTTGGCCGCCAGTTCTTTGGCCAGAGGCACACGAAAACTCCTGCCCACGTTAGCTCTTACAATGGTAGCCCCCCGATGGTAGTTTACTCCCAACATTCCGCTGAAACTCCCCATCTCCCTGTCCAGTGCCTCTGCACGCTGCAAATAACTGCCCAGGGTAGGAAACCAGTCGTGATAGGATTCTGTATGCAGAAAAGCATGATCATACCTCACCCCTGAACTTACCCGGAGCGAAGCACCGGCCTGCCATTCATGCAAAAGATACATTCCTGTGAGCCATTGGCGAAAAGCCGGCATCAAAAAGCTAACCCCTTCAATGCTGTTATCCTGGTGTTCTGCAGTCGTCCCCAGGGTCAGCTGATGCTGTTCCGAGAGATGCTGCCTGATCCTTACATTGGCAGAAAGGGTATGTTTGTCAAAACCTCTCTCCAGGTAAGATGGAAAGTTAAGCGAGTCAGGAAAAACCGGAGGCTTGTATCCATGGTTGACATACTGTGAAAATTCCTCACGATGATTGCGCTGATAACCGGTTTCACTTATGAGCCGGGTATTGCCCCATTCAGCCATGGTGCGGTTGATAAGTTTGAGATGCGTGGCCTGCTGCCTGGGATAAAGGATATCACGGTCAGACCGGTCATACAGCTCAGTATTCACACGGCGAGGTTCCAGGCCGTGGGCATTGGCAAAAAAGCCTGCTTTCTGCTGCACATGGCTGAAAAACAACCGACTTGTGACCTGCCTGCTCGTGTAGCCCAGCGAAAAATGAAAATTCTGTTCGTTACCTGCGGTATTGCGCAAGCGGTTTTTGTGCAATGGAACCCTGTAGGAGTAAACATCCACACTATCTACAGGCACCCTTGCATCGGCATAATCTAACCAGGTAATTCGTGAAGAGAAAAACCATCTTTGCTTTCGTCCTTCCAGATGGGCAGAAGTGCCCAATAACTGGTTGCTGCTTCTTCCCAGCAGGTTAACACTACCTGACAGGGAGCCCGGAGGCGGGGCATTGCGCTGACTCAGCTGCACTACACCGCCAATGGCATCGGATCCATATATGAGAGAAGCCGGTCCTTTTATCAGCTCAATATAATCATGGGCAAACTGATCAACCTCCAGGGCATGGTCTGCACCCCACTGTTGTCCTTCATGTTTAATACCGTGTTCTGCAACTATGATGCGGTTAAATCCCAATCCCCGAATCAGGGGTTTGGACTGCCCGGAACCCACATTCACTGCCTGAATACCCGGCAACCGCCTTAAAGTCTGCATCAAACTGCCGCTGTTATGTAGCTTTATATAATCAGCTCCCACAACGTCTACAGAAACCGTTTCTTCTCTTTTTCGCTGCTGCTGAAAACGATCTTCTACCGTTACTTCCTGCAATATCCTGGACTCAGGAGGAAGAACAATATGATAGTAAGAAGAATCGGTTGTTGCGCGGGTGTGGGTAACAGTATTGTATCCCACAAAAGAAACCGTCAACTGAAATTCATCAGCATTTACATCAGAAAAATAGAAGTGGCCCTGCTGGTTGGTAACCGTAGCTTGCACAGCACCCTCCAGGCTGAGCTGAACAGTTGCTCCGGGCAGAGGCTCATTGCCGGGGTCAGTTACCCATCCTGAAAACGAGGATGCATATACAGGCAACAAGCCAGACAGGCATAGTACAGCCATAGCATAAATTAAGCGAAATGTCATAAACAAACAATAATGGAGGCCCTGGATGAAAACCACAGAGGTATCATCCATTGCCAAAAAACCGAAGGTAATTTGGAAAGAAACAGAATTACAGGAGTATTATCCGATAGGGGGAGCGCGGAGAGAAAAAATAAACCCCTGAAAAAGCACAAAAGGTTTGGGATAGTTTTGTAATTCAGGGAGCTCGTGGCTCTCACTGAGAGAAGCAAATACAAAGGATGTATTTACCTGCAATTTGGCATAATGGAAGTTGCAAAT
>RECE01000389.1 GCA_007694165.1 Bacteroidota bacterium | reverse complement strand
CAGTGACCTCATGCCTGTCAAGCATGCGCTCTAAACCAACTGAGCTAACGTCCCTAAATTAATCTAAGCTAACGTTCCTGGTACACAGTCCTGATTTTTTGATCAGGTTTGCAAAATTAGAAATAATTTTAGTTTAACCTTCATAATATGCTCAATATTTAGAAATTTCCTGAATACTTTACCAATCATCAGCGGGAGAGGCCGTTGGAAAAGATTCTTCATCCAATATACAATCGTAGCATAGCGACAAAATGAGCATCTGAAAAAACGGAAACAGTTACATGATTCAACCATGGTTTTCTGTTTCCGCTTGCTTCTAAAGACGCTTGTACGTTTACAATGGAATATTTCCATGCTTTTTCGCAGGGGTGATTTCCCGTTTGTTCTCGGTCATTTCCAGTGCCTGTATCAGCTTAAGCCTGGTCTGACGCGGGTAGATAATTTCGTCAATATGTCCGGATTCGGCAGCTTTGTAGGGTGAGCAGAATTTCTCACGGTATTCTTCTGTAGCTTTTACTTTCTCCTCGTCATTGAGTTTGTTGCGATATAATATATTCACTGCTCCTTCAGGCCCCATAACAGCAATTTCGGCAGTGGGATAGGCGTAGTTGACATCGGCCCCCAGGTGTTTGCTGGCCATCACCACGTATGCGCCACCATAAGATTTTCTTGTGATAACGGTAATTTTGGGCACGGTAGCTTCGGCGTATGCATACAAGAGTTTGGCGCCGTGCTTAATGATACCCCCCAGCTCCTGATCTACGCCGGGCAAAAATCCGGGCACATCACAGAAAGTAATAATGGGAATATTGAATGCATCACAGAACCTGACAAACCTGGCAGCTTTTAAAGAGGCGGCAATATCGAGCACTCCGGCAAGCATAGCGGGCTGGTTGGCCACAATACCCACTGATTTTCCATTAAACCTGGCAAAGCCTATAATAATGTTTTGTGCGTAATGGGGTTGCACTTCAAAGAAGTTGTAATCGTCGGCTACGGCAGTGATGATTTCCATCATATCGTAGGGTTTGTTGGGGTCGGAAGGTACCAGGTCGCGCAGTTTGATTTCTTCGCGCAGGGGAGAATCGGTGCAGGGTTTCACCGGCGGATCTTCCATATTGTTGGAGGGGAGATAACTCATCAATTCCCGAATCATCATCATGGCCTGCTCATCATCATCGGCGGTAAAATGGGCCACACCGCTTTTGGAGTTGTGGGTCATGGCGCCTCCGAGATCTTCCTTGGTAACGTCTTCGTGTGTAACGGTTTTGATGACATCGGGCCCGGTAACAAACATGTAGCTTGTTTTGCGGGTCATGAAAATAAAGTCAGTGATGGCCGGAGAATACACAGCCCCACCCGCGCAAGGCCCAAGAATAGCGCTGATTTGAGGAACTACCCCACTGGAACGTACATTGCGCATGAAAATATCGCCATAACCGGCAAGACTCTCCACCCCTTCCTGGATACGTGCTCCCCCACTGTCGTTGAGCCCGATGATGGGGGCTCCGTTTCTCACGGCAAGGTCCATGATTTTGATTACTTTGTTGGCATTGGCCCGACTGAGTGAGCCGCCAAATACGGTAAAATCCTGTGCAAACACATACACCAGGCGTCCGTCAATCTTGCCATAGCCGGTTACAATGCCATCTCCGGGAATCTTTTCCGTATTGAAATCGGGATTGTTGGTGGCCACAAATTTGTCTATCTCCACAAAGGTGTCAGGATCCAGCAAGTCTTTGATGCGCTCGCGGGCAATTTTGCGCCCCGAAGCATGTATCTTGTCAATCTTTTCCTGCCCGCCTCCCAGTTCAGCGGCTTTATGCATTTCAGTAAGTTTATCGATCTTTTGTTTTGTATCCATTTTTAATATTTTTAAATGCCTCTTAGGTTTCTTATTCCACTACCACCATTACCTTCTTTGCTTCCACGATATCACCTTCTTTCACCCGTATCTCTTTTACCACCCCATCTTTTTTGGATTTGAATTCACTTTCCATCTTCATGGCAGAAAAAATCACCAGGGTTTGTCCGGCTTCTACAGCATCGCCAACGGAGACAGGGATTTTCACCACCTTGCCCGGGATGGGAGCGACAATGGTGTTTTCGCCCTCCTCTTTTGAGCCGGCCATGCGGGAAGCACGGTATTTGGATTCCGCATCTATTATCTCTGCTTCGTAGGTTTCCTTATAAGTGTTCACGGTGTATTTTTTTACATTTTCACCCGGAATCAATTCAATATTGTATGACTTGTGGTTGTGCAGAATAGAAAATATTCCCTGGTTTACTTTCTCGAAATCCAGGTTATAGGTTTTGCCGTCCACCTTTATGCTCACATAAGAACCCTCCCACTGGATGAGTTCGACATTGGCAGTACGGTTGTTTATTTTTACTTCGTATGACATTGGATTGCGGGTTTAAAGTTTCAAAACACTTCTGATTCGGCTGTAATCTTTCCAGTTGTTTTTCAGTGTGGTCATTTCTTTGGGAGATGCCTTGCGTATGCGATAGAGGTATTCAAGAAGTGCTGCAATTACAACCATATCTTCACAGTCTCCCACGCATGCATCATGACTTAGCAAGTGTTCGATATTTTCATCAATAAAGTGGGTGGTATAGTTCCCTTTCACAAAATCCGGGGCTGTCATGATGTTTTCCAGGAAGTTGAGGGAATTTTTCACCCCTGTAATTTTAAATTCCTGCAGCGCCCTGATGGTTCTCTCAATGGCATCTTCCCGGTTGCGCCCCCAAACGATAAGCTTGGCAATAAGGGGGTCGTAATAGATAGGAATTTCAAACCCTTCGTAAATATATCCATCCACCCTTACTCCCACGCCATAAGGAATGGTGATATGAGTAACTTTTCCGGGAGCAGGCATAAAATTATTGGTAGCATCTTCTGCGTAAACGCGGCACTCAATGGCATGACCATTTTGCTGAAGGTCTTCCTGTTTCAGGGTAAGTACTTTTCCGGATGCGATATTGATTTGCTCTTTCACCAGGTCTACACCAACCACCCTTTCGGTGATGGGATGCTCCACCTGCAGGCGGGTATTCATTTCAAGGAAATAATAGTTGAGCTGGCTATCCACAATAAACTCTATGGTTCCGGCACCTTCATAATTAACCGCTCTGGCTGCCGCTACCGCAGCTTTACCCATCTCGTCACGAATCTGAGGGGTAAGGATGGGAGAAGGGGTTTCTTCAATGATTTTCTGGTGGCGCCTTTGTACCGAGCATTCCCTTTCAAAAAGATGAATAACGTTGCCATGCTGATCGGCCAGAATCTGAAACTCTATGTGGTGGGGAGACTCAATATATTTTTCAATATAAACAGCATCGTCACCAAAAGCAGATTTGGCCTCGGAACGGGCGGCACGCACAGAGCTTGTGATATCTTTTTCATTTTTCACCAGCCTCATCCCTTTTCCACCGCCTCCGGCAGAAGCTTTGACCATTACCGGCAGCCCTATTTTCGCCACCGTTTTCAGTGCCTCTTCTTCTGAGGCAATGGCTGATTCTGTGCCGGGCACCACGGGTACTCCGGCAGCTATCATCGTTTTACGGGCGGTAATTTTGTCGCCCATCTGCGATATGGCGTAAGGTTGTGGCCCGATAAATTTAATCCCGACTTGCTGGCATCTTTCAGAAAAAACAGCATTTTCCGATAAAAAACCATAGCCGGGATGAATGGCATCTGCTTTGCTTTTTTGGGCCACTTCCAGTATCTTGTCCATGTTGAGATAGGACTCCGATGAAGGAGATGCCCCAATGTGGTAGGCCTCGTCTGCATAAATTACGTGCATGGCCTTTCGGTCTGCATCAGAATAAACTGCTACAGTGCGGATGCCCATTTCACGGCACGAGCGCATGATTCTTACTGCTATCTCGCCCCTGTTGGCAACCAGAACTTTTCTAATCATAGTGTGTTTTTTGATTTTTGATTAAACCATCTATTAAATATAGCAAACATCAGCGAGAAAAAGAGGAAAAATCAGGTTTGATTTTGTTTTTTCTCTGTTTGGTAATGGTTTTAACCCATTTAAATGAAAATTAACCCAGAATTGTTCGAATTTTCGTTCATAATTTATACTATGCCAAAATGTCACTGAAATTTTCTGGCAATATATTTGATTATCATTACATCTAAATATTTGAATACATATATAATTAATCATATTTACCAGGCAGTTTTCCCAATGACCCTTTAAAGCAATGGGTAATCTGCGTTAAAAAAAAAGCAATCATCATGTTGACAGAAATCCAACAACAAGACTTAGAAAAAGAATTACAGGCACACGAAAATTTGGTACTCGACTTTTATTCCACGGAGTGTCCTCCCTGCGAGGCACTGGCTCCCAAACTTGATTCAGTGGCAGAATTCTACGGCGAAGATGTACGGTTTGTGAAGATATTCAGACAAGGTAACCGGGAGATTTCCGACGAATTAGGAGTAAAATCTTCACCCACTCTGATTTTTTATAAAAACGGGATAGAAACCGGAGACAGACTTATGGGTGGAGTAAAAAAGTCAGATATTATAAAAAACCTTACCGCTTTGCTACCCCATGAGAAAGCAGAAGAAATCAGGAGCAAAATAAAGCCTGTGGTAACCCATACGGATGTAATCGTTTTGGGTGCGGGACCCGGGGGCATGGCAGCAGGTATATACCTTGCGCAGGCCAAGGTTGACACCATGCTCATTGACCAGGCACTGCCCGGCGGTCAAGTATCTACCACACACCAGGTCTCCAACTATCCCGGGTTTATTGAACCGCAAAAAGGCTTCATGCTTTCGCATTACATGGCGGAGCAATCCAAAGCTGCAGGAGTGAAATTTAAGGTTGCAGTGGATGTGAACAAGGTGGATCTGGTCAACAAAGAAGTGGTAATTGATGGATATGAAACCATCAAAGCAAAGAAAATCATTATCTCTACGGGTGCATCTCCCCGTTACCTGAATATTGACGGGGAAAAAGAATACTACGGACAGGGGATTTCCTATTGCGCCACCTGCGATGCCAAATACTATCACGATAAAGAAGTAGTAATTGTGGGAGGTGGAAACACGGCAGTAGAAGAGTCAGAATTTATTACCAGATTTGCCTCCAAGATTACCATGATACAACAACTGCCCCAACTAACGGCCAATAAATCGGCCCAGGAACGTTGCTATGCGGATCCCAAAATCAATGTTCTGCTTGAGCATGAGCCACGCGGATTTTACAAAAACGGTTCAGACAAAATGCTTGTAAAGGTGCAGGATTTGAAGGGTGGCGAGCTCAAAGACATTGAAACCGATGGTGTGTTTGTTTTTGTGGGGATGAAACCCAATACCGATTTTGTAAAAGACCCTATTGAGACGGACGACTGGGGATATATCAAAGTAGACGATGAGATGCGCACCAGCATTCCGGGTGTGTATGCAGTAGGCGATGTAATCAGCAAAAAATACAGGCAGATTACCACTGCTGTGGGTGATGGCACCATTGCATCCATTGCTTGTGCGAAGGAAATTGATTCATGAGCAATTGCGAGCGAATGATTTTGATTTTCGGGAATTTTTCTAAAATAAAAAATGGGGCTAAAGCCCCTTTTTTTATTATGCTTTTCTATCCGTCAGTTAAAACTGACGGCAATGGATATGGGGTAGTGCCCGATATCCATTGTCGTTCCGTTACATATTAAAGGGGCTTAGTTTCCCATTTGAATCATTCATTGTGGTAACTTTCCCCTTTTAAAATGGTAAAGGCGCGGTAGAGCTGCTCCACGAAAAACAGTCGTACCATCTGGTGCGAAAAGGTCATTTTTGATAGAGATATTTTAAAATGGGCCTTCTGGTGGAGCGTATCGGCAAAGCCCCATGCGCCACCCACCACAAAAACGATTTCTTTCACCCCGCTGTTCATCCGTTTTTGCAGAAATCCGGAAAATCCCACTGAAGAGAACTCCTGACCTCTTTCATCGAGCAATACAAGACAATCGGCTTTTTCCAGATGTCTGGAAATTAGCTCAGCCTCTTTTTGTTTTACCACATCAGGCGACATGCCCGATGTTTTTTTCAGGGCCGCGATTTCCTTCACCTCAAAGGAAACATAATGCTTTAGCCTTTTTACATATTCCTCAATTCCTTCTTTTAAAAAACCCTGGTCGGTTTTGCCAATGGTAAGTAAGGTAATCTTCATTTGTTACGATCTTATAAATTATGTCTTAAGACTTCTTTTACCGATTATCCGCAATCTATTGGCTTTAACCAACTTGCAAAAATGCAGATAATTAAATATCTGTTTTCAAATTAATATCTGTTGAAGATAGACCTCTCACTTCGTTCGAGGTGACTGGCAGATTGTTAATTTCGACCGGAGGGAGAATTCTAAAACATCAATATATTTTCTTATGTTTTGTTAATCCTCATTTAAGCATACCCTGCAAATATACACCAATACAGGTGCAAATCCTTCTGTTTATCTGTTTTCCTCCCCAAAACATCAGGTTCAAAACACAAAACAGTCATAACCTAACATAGGTATTTTCACCCGTTTTGCCGGATAATATCCAAAACAGCACGGGTTACTGACACAAAATGGCAAAAAATCTTTACCTTTAACCCTGAGGAAAAGAGCAAAAATGACCATTTGCCTGGACGACAGTATTAACACATAAGCTTAATTACTGATAAGGGGCAAACATTTTTTCTCGCCGGGAGACAAAAAAACAAAGTTTGGTTTGGTTTTTGACTTTAATAAATGGTTTTGCTAAACCATTGCAAAAAGAACGAAACAGATGAACAAAAAATCGATAATTATTTTTATTACATTTCTGGCGTTGATTTTCAACCCGTTATACATGGGTGCGACAGTCCAGTCAGAAGATGTTGCCAAAGAGATAAATGAGGCCATCCGCACGGGCAATGCCCGCGATGTGGCCAAACACTTTGGATCTACCGTTGACCTGAAACTACCCGGCAACGAAGGCACTTACAGCCGCAACCAGGCAGAGCTGATTCTGCGCAACTTTTTTTCGCGCAACCCCGTTGCATCCTTTTCCGTTCACCATCAAAGGCCCCAAAGAGACGGGTCGGTTTACGTTATCGGCACCTATCAGGCAAAAGACGGAAAATCATACCGAATGTACTTCCTGCTGAAAAAAATATCAGACAACATGGTTTTACATTTGCTTCAGATGGAAGAACAATAGAAAAACAGAACACCTTACCCGCTAAAAAAAACGGCTTACCATCAGGTTTAAGCCGTTTTTTCTTTTTTTCAGCCAACTTCACATCTTTTTGGTCTTATTTCTCGCAATAAACATTATTTTTGATTTGCCATAAAAGCGACAAACTCAATAAACAGGACAGGTTATGTTTACGCTGGAAATCATTATAGTACTTGTAGTACTCGTATTGGCAATTGTGTTGTTTGCAACAGAAAAGCTCTCGGTAGATGTGGTAGCACTGCTGATTATGGCGATTCTGATAGTAACCGGCATAATTACTCCTGAACAGGGTGTATCTGGTTTCAGCAACTCAGCTACCGTAACTGTTGCGGCCATGTTTATCCTCAGTGCAGCCCTCTTTAAGTCGGGCGCTGTTGTGGGAATTGGAAATAAAATGGCCAGCTTGTTCCAGTATAACTACTGGCTTGCCATTCTCGCCACCATGGTAGTGGTGGGCACCATTTCAGCTTTTATCAACAATACGCCAGTAGTAGCCATATTCATTCCTATTTTGGCCGGGGCGGCCGTCAAATCAGGACATAGTCTGGGCAAAATGCTTATGCCCTTGTCTTTTGCTTCCATGTTTGGGGGTGTCTGCACTTTAATTGGCACTTCAACCAATATCCTTGTGAGTGGTATTGCTGCTGACAATGGACTTGAACCTTTCTCTATGTTTGAAATGTCGAAGCTTGGTCTTATATTTTTTATCGTTGGAATCGTTTATATGATATTGATTGGCATCAGGCTGATTCCTCAAAGAGAAAATGGCGGTGACCTGGTGAAAAAGTTTGGCATGGGAGATTATCTCACAGAAGTCATTTTGCTCGACAAGGCACCTTCGGTGGGGAAAACCATAAAAGAGAGTCCCTTAAAAAAACAACTTGACATTGACATCCTGGAAGTTTCCAGAGATAAAGTAAAATACTTTATGCCTGGCGAACAAATGGTGCTGAAATCAGGCGACATCCTTAAAGTACGATGCGATTTGCAACGGATAAAAGAATTGAAGGAAAGGGAAGGGATCGCTCTTAAGACTGACATGAAGTTTGGAGACAACGATATTCAAAATGACGAGGCAATATTGGTTGAAGCAGTGATTGCCACCAATAGTGAGTTTGAAGGAAAAACGGTAAAGGCGATTTCTTTTCGTCAGAAATATGGTGCCACCGTGCTTGCCATAAGACACCGGGGAGAAATTATGAGAGAAAAAGTTGCCAATACGGTTTTACGCTCAGGCGACACACTGCTGATCGAGGTTCGTAAAGACAGGCTCGACTTCCTCCGGCAATTGCAATTGCATGGTCGAAACACCTTTCTCATTGTTTCCGAAGTTGGTTTTCCGGAATTTAAAAAAGAGAAAATTTTTATTGTTGCCGCAACCATTGTGGGGATAATAGTGGCAGCTTCACTGAACATCATGCCCATTATGGTAGCCGCCCTGGTAGGTTGTATATTTCTTATTCTTACCAATTGTATCAGTATGGAGGAAGCCTATAAAGCCATTGACTGGAAAGTAATCTTCCTGCTTGCAGGTGCCATGAGCCTGGGTGTAGCCCTTGACAGAAGCGGGGCAGCACAACTTATCTCCAACTTTCTCATCGACGTTGTAGGGTCCTTAGGTCCTATTGCTATTGTTTCGGTGCTATATTTAATTACCAGCATCATGACCGAGTCTATGAGTAACAATGCCAGTGCCGTCTTGCTTGCTCCCATTGCCATTGCTGCAGCAGTAAGCATGGAGGTGGATGCCCGACCTTTCCTTATGGCCATTACTTTTGCAGCTTCTTCAAGTTTTATGACCCCCATCGGCTATCAGACCAACACCATGATTTATGGAACGGGAAACTATAAATTTATGGATTTCGTTAAAGTCGGAGGCCCGCTTAACCTGATTTTCTGGATTATTGCTACTTTTATGATACCGGTATTTTTTCCGTTTTAAAAGCTATACCAAATGGAGCAAGTCAGAGTGTTTTACAGATCCGTAATGGATTTCCTGCAGTATCCGGTATTTCCGTTGGGCAAAGAATATGTTACCCTTGCTTCGCTGCTTTACCTGGTTATTTCTTTAATCCTCCTTTTTTACCTGTCAGCCAAACTCAGGA
>RECE01000385.1 GCA_007694165.1 Bacteroidota bacterium | reverse complement strand
GGCTTCTGCTCCGAATAAAATAAGTGTTAAAGCAGAATTGACTTATTTTTTCTTAGTGTGCATTACCTGCACATTTCCATTACTGTCGGCAGAAACAATTCCTGCCTGCCTCGTTGAGAGGTAACCACAATCCGGCCTTTAGGGTGTTGAGGATTCGCGGCATTAACGGGAAACATTAAAGAAAATCACTACAACAAATGTGGCATTTATTGTTATACTTAAAACCTATGTGATTAACAAACACGCTAAAAACCCTTATCCGGATTATTCTTTAACAAACCGCATTGTCCTCACCATATCATCGGTCTCCAGCTTCAGGATGTATACTCCCGGCAGCAACCCTTCCAGGGAAATTACGAAGTTCCTTCCTTCGTTAAAAGCAATTTCCTTCCATTTCAGACCATTGACAGTATACACTTTAGCAGTGCCACGGGAGATAAAATCAGTCAATTCGACATGTAGCAGCATGCGGGCCGGATTGGGATAGATTTTCACTCCTGACATCGCATCAGGCATGTGTACATCTGAAATCAACACCTCAAAACAATCGGAGAGCGCCGTGCAATTGTTCTGGGTAACCCAGACGGCATACCCGCCACTTTCGTCAGGAACAAACAAGGCTTCCGTGGCTCCTTCAATAAAGCTGTCATCGGCACAATTGATCCATTGAAAAGAAGCGTTATCGGCGAGCGCATGCAGTTCAGCGCCCAGCTGATTTACAGTCACATCCACTTCAAAAACAGACAAATCCAGCACAAACAAACTGTCGCAGCCGGCAGCCGTTTCAAGCATATGATGGTATATGCCCGCCGTGAAATAATCCTCTCCAAACCATTCAAAACTTTCACCTGCGCAAATCTCCTGGTTTTCAACAAATTCCCAGGCTGGATGTATCTCCAGATGAAGGGTATACAAACTGTCACATCCGGCAACGGTCTGGTAAGAGGCAAAATACACTCCGGTTTCGGAATAAGTTGCTCCTTGCCAGGCAACGGATTCGCCCTCGCAAACAGCCATATGCTCTTCAAAGTCAAACACCGGATTCACCTCAAGGTGCAGTACAAAAATACTGTCGCAGCCGGCCACAGTTTCATAAAAGACTTCGTAAGTACCCGGCAAAGAGTACTCGGTTCCCTGCCAGGAAAAAATCCCACCTTCACATATACTACCCTCCTCTTCAAATTCATAAGCAGGATTTACCCCAAGGTTGAGTACATACACACTATCACAGCCATGAACAGTTTGATAAGCAGCAGTAAAAGTCCCCTGTGTAGTGTACTCATTGCCTTGCCAGGTAAATACTTCATTTTCGCAGATATGGTGAGTTTCTTCGAATTCGTAAACCGGGTATATATTGATTTCTGCAGAAACAGAATGTTCTATACCACTTGCCAGATCGGAAGCGGTAAGCGTAATGGAATAGGTACCGGGAGATGAGAACTGGTGGACAGGCTCAAATTCTGCACTTTCCTGCCCATCTCCAAAATCCCAGTGCCAGGTATCTGCATCTACGCTTGCATTGGTAAATGCAACCGCAGCAGTGCCACAAAATATAGTTTCACCGGTGTAAAAAACGGCAAAAGGGAAAAGACCTTTTGTTACCTCCTTGCTCAACACTGTGCTCCAGGTGTTTCTTGTATCCAGGAATCGAAACATGAGAAAATAATCGCCCTGGGTTATCATACGCAGATCCATATCCAGATCAAGTAGCATGGGGTTTACAGGCTCATCCAGCGATATGTAGGTTCGTCCTGGCTGACCGTCTTCGTCATAAATATTACCTTCTGTATCTTCCAGCCAGTATTCGTATGCCAACATAAGGTTGGCTTCCGGAGTTTGCAGGATTGGGTTCCTGACAAAAAACCGACTTAAAACACTGCTCCACTGCCCTTTGCTGTCACGAAAACGAATACTCACCTTGTTGAGCCCCTGGGGCAGTTCGGCTGCTGACAAAGTTTCCACCAGATTATAAGTAGCACCGGGGGCAATACTGGTTTGTTCCATACCCTCCAGGTCATCGTTAAACCAGAGCTGGAAGGCTGTCAGTTCATTGGCCTCCACACCATCATCAACAGCCGGCATTTTCACAAAAAAGCGGGTAAGCACCGATGACCAGTTACCGGTATTATCCTTAAACCGGACAGAGAAACTATTGAGACCTATAGGAAGGTCGGTAACACTGAATATTTCGTCAATGCTGATATCGGTTGCAGCGGTTACGGACTGGTAGGTCAATTCACCCTTATTGAAACCATACTCGTAAGCCACAATTTGCCTGGTTTCACCGCTATCATTTACAACGGGCATTTTCACAAAAAACCGGGTTAGCATAGAAGACCAGTTGCCTGCATTGTCCTTAAAACGAATGGAGAAACTGTTGAGTCCATCGGGCAGGTTTGCTGCACTGATTAACTCGTCAATGTTTATTTGTTCAGCTGCAGAGATGCTCTGCATGGAAAGGGGGGATTGATTCAACCGGTATGCATAAGCAACAATCTGTTGCGGATTACCATTGGCATCCTGCATGGTCGGCATTTTCACAAAAAAGCGTGTAAGGGTGGCCGACCAGAAATCTTCGGTATCGCGAAAGCGAACAGAAAAGCTGTTGAGCCCGTCGGGCAAACCCTCTGCACTCAGGTTTAACCCAATGCTGGCCTGCGCAACCGGGGTGATGTCTTCCACCTGCTTTTCGTCCACCTGCTGATTGAACCAATATTCATAGCGATTGACCAGGGTAGGCTGTGCCACCGTAGAAAAGGCAATGAATGTCAGCAATAGTAGTATTAGTTTGTTCATACCATAACATTTGGTTGGAAAAAATCAACAATCCTGAGAAATTTCATGCGTTAGCAAGATTCGTTACTCATGAAAATGGCCGCTTATCTTTGTTGTGCTTCTACATTGATATTGATTTGGATGTTTCCATCCTCATCGGTTTCCGGGGAAATCTGTCCGGAAACAATGCGGGGGTTGAATGGCACTGCTCCCTCTTTATACGGAACAGAAGTACCGTAAATACCAATATCATTTCCATCGGTACCTGCTCCGATACCTTCAGAGGTTTCGGCCAGTTGAAAATCGGATTCATAACTGAAGCTTCCCCCGGTATGATTCACAAAAATTTGAGAAAAGGGCTTGTTTACAACATTCCCTGAACCGGAAAAACCCACAGGCAAACTGAAATTATTAACAAAAATATTGTTGTTGAAGGTGCAGGTAGCAGTTGAAAACCCAATAGGGTTTGCTGTTGACAAAAAAACATTGTTCTCAAAAACAACAGATTCCAGATATGCCAGATATCCTGAAGAAGTTGTAAGAAAAATATTGTTGCGAACTATTGCATTGGAATTCAGATTTCTTAACCCACCTCCGATAATATTCTTCGAAAATTGCACATATTGCACATACCCACCATAAACAGTACTGCGGATTACATTCTCAGAAAAATAAAGATGCATTGCATCATTGGCAGCAGAGCCATCGTAGCTCAGGTAAATATTACTCATATTGCATCTGCTAACCATCAAATAGTTCACAACCTGGTTGGCCAATCCTGAACCTAAAATAATATTGCCCGTAAGGTACACTCCTTGCAACTGGCTATGGTCGGCACCTTCAACAAAACGAATGGTTCCATCAAGCTGGGTTATTCCTGATGCCTGGGTATATTCAGGATAGTGACCTACGCCTATGATGGTTAGCTTTTTGTCGATGTTGATGGTACCAATGTAAAAATTCCCACCGGGCAGGTAAATCGTATCGCCGGCCGTAGCTGCGGCAAGAGCATTGGCAAAGTTGCTGTAAAAAGAGGCTTCGCCGTTGCTTTGAACAGCAATATGGGTTTGGGAAAAACCACCCAGGGCAAGCAATGTAATAGCAAAAGATGTCAATAACAGTTTTTTCATGGTGCTCTGTTTAAGTGAAAAAATGATTGATGATATATTTAACATTTTATTTTTCAGGAATACCCCCCTTCCATTCTGCCAAATAATGCAGAACCAGGTAAAAAATCCCTGCTATTTTCTTTTTGAAAACAAAGGCGGTATACATTGTCGGATACAATTCAAAGTAAGAAGCTTTTACAAAAGACAGCCAAAAGTAAATTGAAGCCATCGAAGCCCTGCTCCAATTCGTAAAAAAAACTTGTCAAAAGGTAAAAAATGAATAGTAATTTTACTCCGGCAAGCAATTCCTTTTAGTTAACATACTGACCTTCATGATTGAAACCATATTATTGCTCAATCCTGTTTATGTTACCCTTTTCTGGGCTGTTGTACTTAATTTTTACAACCACAAGAAATATCCCCCAAAAGCATTTTTGGGGAAGTTCATGATTGTGGCCTTCATTCTTTACTTGTCTCACTTTTTTTATTTTACCGGGCAACATCAAATCTATCATTACATTGATGGTTTTTACATCCTGGCATCCCTACTGGTATATCCCATGTACCATATTTACATCAGGCTGCTTACCTCCGAGCAATATTTTTCATTAAAAAAACATGGAAAATACCTGGCTGTACCGGTTGTGATTTCTGTTTTTTATATCATCGGGGCATTGCTGATGACAACCGGACAGCATGAGATATTCCTGAAAGGGTCAAACCTGGAAAGCCAGGATGCTATCGCACAATATATGCAATGGGTTTATTATGTGGCAAGAGGAATCTTTGTGCTACAGGTGTTTTTTTATTTGTATGTAAACTTCAGGCTAATCATTGTTAATAACAACCAACTACAGGATTATTATTCCAATACAGATGATCGTAGGTTGCAATGGGTTCAATTTTTCAACATTTCTTTTGCCATTACATCCATAGCAAGTATCGCAGCAGCCATCACAGGGCGCGAGGCCTTTGCCTCGGGAGTGTATTCGCTGGCCGGGCCATCAATAGTATTCAGCAGCATGTTGTTTTTTATTGGTCTGCTGGGCAATACCCAAAACACTGTTCACACTCAAGCCGAAGAGACTGAACCTTCAATCCCGGAAGAGCCCTCACAGGTGCCGGAATCTGATATTAAAAGGCAAATGGAAGAGCTTTTTGCAACACAACAGATATTTAAGAACCCTGATTTGAAAATCTGGGACCTTAGCAAGATGCTGGGCACCAATCGTACCTACATTTCACGTTTTATCAACCAGGAATACAATCGCAATTTTTGCAACCATGTCAATCATTACCGGGTCGGGTTTATTAAAGAGGTTCTGCGAGATAATCCTGCAATGAGCAATGAGCAAATAGCGGATATTTCGGGTTTTGGTTCGGTAAGTTCACTTTACCGGGCTTTTAAAAACGCTGATGGGATTTCGTTCAGTGCTTTCAGGAAGGAGCATCAGCAAAACGGAAACAACAGCAAAACGAATCAGGTGCAGGAATAAAAATAAAGCTGCCCTGCAAAATACAAACTTTTGCAGGGCAGTTTTTGATCAATCAGAATCAATCCGATTATTGAATTACAATTTTCTTCTGGTATTGATGAACACCGGTATCCAGTCGTAACATATACACACCGGGAGCAATACCCTCTATATCTATTGAGGAAGTATTTCCATTCAGGAGTACACGTCTTACTTCGGCTCCAAACATATTTACAAGCGAAGCTTCCATTTTATTGCCAGATGCAATCTCAATCCAGAGATGGTCAGTTGCAGGGTTTGGATAAACGGTTAAACCGTACTCGCTGACAAAATCAACAGATGTATCATCTATGATGTATTCGAACTCTGCCATTTCGCTGTAAACATCATTCTTCCAGGCTACGGCTTTGATTATCACATCCTCTGTGATAACAATGGGGCTGTCAAAGAGGGTACTTCCGGTATCGGGGTCAGAGCCATCCATCGTAAAATAGATGTTCGCATTTTCGGTATCCGTTATAAGGGTTACTTCGGTACCCACTGCAACTATACCGGGTGCAGGGTCAGCATAGGGTGCGTCCACTTCTTCCTGCATATCGCGAATTTCGATATCATCGAGTCGCACGATATATTGAGCCACAGGAGTGTTGTGATGTCTGAAAGCAATATAAACATCCTGACCTGCATATGGAGTCATATCAATAACTACTTCAAAAAATGCTGTATCAGCCTGCAGGGTTTCTTCCCACAAAGTTTCTTTAAACTCTTCCAGGCGGTTGGTGGTAGTAGAAATATACACAGAAATATGATCTGCATGATAGGTTAGATCGCCGGCGGCTACCCAGAAAGCAAACTCCTGATTGTCCTCCACAGCAATTTTGGATGTCACCAGCCAGTTGTCGGGATTCAGGTTGCCCACATAGGGGTCAAAAGAAAACGAAACAGCGCTGAATGTACCGTTATGGGCGGGTATGGCGTGATTCCATGCACGCATCCAGGTAAGCTGGTCGCCATTCATATCATGGGCCATCCATCCGTGCGGGGGTACCAGGCCATCTTCAAAACCTTCGAAAGTAAAGGGTGCTACTTCTTCTGAAACACCGAAAAGATCAATCTCAACAGTACCACCATTGCTTTCAATGGTAAATGTGCGAAGAAAATTGCCTGCTTCAAAAGGTTCAAAAGCAAAAGTAAAGGCATACTCTTCGCCAAAGGCCAGCGAAACTTCTTCTGCATCAAAGGTGGTAGTAAACCAGTCACCGTCAAAAGAAGCCTCTGTAATGGTCAGCACATCGGCCCCCAGATTGCGCAACCTGAACTCCGGAGAGGTTACCCATGTATTACTGGCAATGGTTCCTGCCACCCAGTCATCCTGGCTCACCCATATTATAGGTTCAGTAGCGGAGCCCTGTACCATGATATCGTCAATACCCACAGGCATGGCATTGTTGGCATTGCTGTTGGTAGAGTGCCTGAAACGGATATAAATTTCGCTTCCGGCATAATCAGATAGATCAGCATTGGCAGGCATGTAATTCTGCATGGGTGCAGGAGCACTTAAGATATTTTTCACATTCCATGTTTGCCCGTAATCTGCAGTAACTTCAACATATAATGTGTCATGGCCGATTATTTTATCAGCGTCTTTACCGTAAACTTGTCCGTTTTTCCAGTAAAAGGTAAGCTCCAGATCATCAAGTTCGGGAATCTGTAGGGGAGGCGTAATAAGAATGGCATCTACAGGGTGATTAAAGGAAGCCCTTGCAGCAAAGGCACCACTGTTGGCGTTGGTGGTATTGAGCCAGAACCCGTCCTGGTTGATCCAGCCTGCAGGTGGCACTTGTCCTTCATTTTCTTCAAATCCTTCTTCAAAGGGGAACGTGCTTACAGGTTGGTACCCGATGGTGGTAAAAGACCACACAGGGCAGTCCTCAGCATCTCCTTCCTGGTTGTAGGGCACTATTTGCCAGAAATATTCGGTATTATACTCCAACACCGGGGTTTTAAATGTGCGCGAACCCCCAATATCCTGACCATCAACAAGATTCGTTGGGGGATTATCGGTACCCACAAAAACCTTGTATCCTTCAGCAAGTGCAGAAGCGTTCCATCTCAACTGCTGGGTAACAAATGCATCTTCAAATCCATTAGCAGGTAAAGGGTTGGTGGAAGGATTGGGAGGCGTATCAAGGTAAATTGCCGGAGCAATCACATAATCAAGGTAAATGCGTGGCACACCCGAAAAACCAATATAACCCTGTCCCTGGTAATCGTCCAGATCTATGATATAGCGAACAAAAGAGCGGGGTAATTCAATGGTTTCCAATTCTGTCCATGTTTCCAAATCATAAGAATGACTTACAGTAAGTATACCATCGAGTTGCTGAGAAGCATAAAAAATGATTTCATCGCCTTGCTGCACATTGAGCTTAGGGGTAATAAGGTAACCAAAATCAGTACCTGTATTCAGGTAAGCGTTTCCGCCACCCATAAACCCGCCAAAACCTCTTCGTGTCCAGCTGTTGGGATCAGCAGTCCATTGCTCCGGAGGGAAAGTAGTATCTTCAAATGTTTCGATAATGGCCATTTCGTTTACCGCGAAAGCTTCCACATATATGTGCACGGGGTCAACCGAAGTATTGCTTTCCAGTATAACATAACCATTGTATGCACCCGGCAGTTGAGGCACAAAACGAATATCAACCAATGCACTTTCTCCAGGCGCAATAGTACCGGTATAGTTAGACGTAAATGGCAGGTTATTGTTATCCAGTCCGGTAATGACCAGATCTTCTGTACCTGTATTATGCACATTTACGTTAAGCGATTTCTCCTCATTTTCTTTTATATACAAGAAGTAAAGCTGAGAAGGCTGAATGCTCATGGCAGGTCCCTCGGGAATATCTTCGAACCACAATCTGAGATTGGGCCGGTAGTTTTTCAACTGATAGCTGGAAGGAGGATTGAAAGGGTCAAAAGCTGGTGATATATCCTTGGTAGCAAGGATGCTTTTGTTGTCATCCACAGCAGTGGAAAAAAATCTTGAATTAAGTCTGAATCCTGGCTGATCTTCTGTCATGGCAATGAGCAAATTGTCCTCATTATTGTACTCAAAAGGAGTAGTGAGGGAAATCTCATACCATCCTTCCTGGTTCATCACCGGATACGCACCTTCATACACCAGGGTTAACCCGTCTGTTATAAAATCAGTCAGCGTTTCCTGGCTGGTATGGGCCATCAGCACCCTTACCGGGTCATCCACCAAACGACCACCTTCATAATAAAAAGCAACCTTATGAATCCGTTGCCCTTCAATATCCAGCTCTCCCTGCAGGAAAATGGTCTGAGAATAGCTGTAAGAGATGTAAGGATTGATGGGCAATCCCTGGTCTTCGGTTCCATCACCAATTTCGATGGTTGGACCTTGTGCATGTAAATGCTGTGAAGGTATACCCAGCAAAAATAACATACTGAAAATTACTGCGTAGTAAATTTTTTTCATTGTACTTGTTTTTAGTAAGTTTTAAAGTATTAACTGCCTTTGGGCAATGCCCGAAACAAAAAGCAGATCGGTATTACACAATGGCAAACTTACACAAACAAGCATTTTTACACAATACTCGCAGGATGGTATTTATATTGGTATTTTCACTGAGTGCTGGCACTTAGATTGGGGGAGATATACCCTTCGACAGGCTCAGGGACCACCCTTCGACACGCTCAGGGACCACCCATTCCGGTGGTTGAGCTTGTCGAAACCACCAGTGCACCCCACGTCCCTTCGACAGGTGCTACAGTGAGCTTGTCGAATTGCTCAGGGACCGAAAACTACCAGATTCCAGAACAACCTCTTATCCAAAATTCTTACATTCTTTCCGGAACTTCAATTCCCAGCAGCCCCGTAGCGGTTTTAACAACGCCGGCAGTTAGCAGAGACAATTGTACCCGGAATAGAGAAACATTCAGATCAGGTTCGTTTAGCACGGAATGTTCGTGGTAAAAC
>RECE01000317.1 GCA_007694165.1 Bacteroidota bacterium | reverse complement strand
TAAAACTGTTCGGCAGCCTTATTTGCATCGAGAATAACACCGGAATCAGGATCAATTACCAGGAACACCATCTGGCTTTCATGAAACAACTGCCTGAATCGGCCTTCACTCTCAGAGAGTTCCCGAAGAGTAACCAGGTATTTTCGCTGAGAATGAAACAACATGCACACCAGGAAGGAAGCCAAAGGATAGATAACCATTACCGGTAAGGCGATACTTACCAATACATCTGTTCTTAAATATCCGGGGAGGGTGACAATCAGGGCAAGCAAGATAAGGTGCACCGCAAAACCCATAATCAAATACATCCATTTGGGTGAAAACCCGATATTTCTTTTAATGAGGTAATGAAAAACAACCCCAAAAAGGGTTGCTGAGAAAATCGCCAGCGAACCCATTACCAAACCGGGTCCACCAATCCATATTCTGTAGCTAAGGGCCATCACAAATCCTACGGCAGCAGCAATGGGTCCACCAAAAAGGCCTGCTACTGACAAAACAATTGAACGCCCGTCGAAAATCAACCCCGGATACAACTCTACCGAATTATACATTCCAATTATAACAAAGCTTCCGAAAAGCAAACCACTGAAAAGCTGCACCCTTCTGCGCGTCTGATCCCAATAACGCAATAAAACGATATATGCAACACTCAGTGTTACCAATAAGCTAATGTTATTAAATATTTCGATTATCATCACAAAAAAGGTTTATCAGGTAAAAAGGTTACCAAAAGTAAAAATTATAGTTAATATGTTGTAAAATTATTTAAGTCTGAAAAAGAATTCTGCCCCTCATTTCTTCCTGGATCAGAATTCATACAAATGATCATTACTATTAATGAAAAGGGGTGTATCTTTGCAGGCTGTAACAATGAATAACGCGATTAGCTATGAACATAATGATAGCAGGAGACAGCGATATAGCGCTGCACCTGGCTCGTTTACTTTACGATGAGAATCACAATATCAGCCTTTTTTATCCGGAAGGTATTGTAGGATCTTCAGTAGGACAAAACCTTGATGTAATGCTTTTCTCAGGAGATCCCACTTCATTGCACGACCTGAAAAATGCCAACATCAAAAAGACCGACCTTTTCATCTCCGTTTTTCTGGATGGAAGGACCAACCTGCTTGCCTGTATCCTTGGCAAAAACCTGGGGGCCAAAAAGTGCATTGCCAAGGTAAACGAAACAGATTATTCGGTGGGAGAAAGCCGTGATATGTTTAAGAACCTGGGAGTAGACTATGTGGTATGCCCTGAAAAGATTGCAGCCAAAGAGATCACCAACCTTATAATCAATACGGCAGCTACTGAAATATTTGATTTTACCAACCAGCACCTTTCTCTGATGCTCATTCGTTTGACTGAGAATGCGCGTGTTCTTGGGAAAAGCCTCAACCAGATAGCAGAAGAAAATGCCGACCTTGATTTTCGGGCAGTGGCCCTGCACCGAAAGTCAAAAACCATCATACCCAGGGGAGATGATGTTTTCAGAGAGAGTGATTTGGCCTATGTGGTAACCAAGCCCGAAGGAATTGATCACCTGCTAAGGCTGGGGGGCAAAAACAGTTTTACCATCAACAACATCATGATCGTTGGTGGCGGAACCGTGGGTACACTCACTGCCAAAAACCTGGAAAAAGATTACAAACTCAAACTCATTGAACTTAACAAGGAAACCTCCTCGAGGCTGGCAGACGACCTCAGAAATACAATGATAATCCATGGTGATGCTCATGATGTAGCTTTGCTGGAACGGGAAAACATCCAGTCTATGGATGCTGTTATTGCTGTGACCAACAATTCGGAAACCAACATCCTCACCTGTTTGCTGGCCAAAAAATACGGGGTAAGAAAAACCATTGCCCTGGTAGAAAACATCAACTTTATTGAGATTTCCCAAAACATTGGCATTGATACCATCATCAATAAAAAACTTGCCACTGCAAGTTACATCATCCGGTTTACCATGAAAGCTGAGGTAATCTCAACCAAATGCCTCAATGGCATTGATGCGGAGATATTTGAATTCAGAGCCCATGCCAATTCGCCCATTACCAGGAAACCTATCAACAAGTTGAAATTTCCATCTGAAGCAATTATAGGCGGCATCATCAGAGACAATACAGGCATAATTGCCAGAGGCGATTTGCAGATTCAGCCCGGTGATTATGTGGTAGTTTTTACATTGCCCGAAGCTTTTGATGCAGTAGACAGAATGTTCAGAAGCTAAATTGTATTCCTATGGCTGCACGCTCTGACATCAATTTCAGACTTATCATCAAGTTTATTGGCTTATTACTGATGCTGCTCTCGGGCTTCATGGCCATCAGTGCGGTGTGGGATATTGTTTACCAGGAAGGCACCACCAAGGCCATCCTCATCAGTGCCCTTATTACTTTTGGGGTGGGGCTGTCGTTTTATCAGCTGACACGAAACAATGAACACAAAAACATTGGAAAAAAAGAAGGGTACATCATTGTAACCTTTACCTGGCTGAGCATTACCTTTTTCGGTACGTTGCCGTTTTATCTCTCGGGTCACATCCCCTCTTTTACCGATGCATTTTTTGAAACCATGTCGGGCTTCACTACCACCGGAGCGACCATCCTGACGGATATCGAGGCCATGCCCAAAACCCTGCTTTTCTGGCGAAGCACCACCCACTGGCTGGGAGGCATGGGTATTATTGTGCTTACCCTGGCTATCCTGCCCATCCTGGGTGTTGGAGGGATGCAGCTCTTTGTAGCCGAGGCCCCCGGGACTACTCCCGCCAGGTTGCATCCAAGAATTACAGAAACAGCCAAAAGACTATGGTTTATTTACCTGTTGCTTACCCTGGTTTTGATCCTGTTGTTGATGCTGGGCAACATGAATCTTTTTGAATCTATCAATCATGCATTCAGCACAGTGGCTACCGGTGGCTTTTCTCCCAAAAACGACAGCATTGCCGGTTATTCGCCGTATATTCAATATACCATTACCTTGTTTATGATAATTGCGGGGACAAATTTCACCCTCCACTATTTTGCACTCAAGGGTCAGTTTGATAAAATCCGCAACAACGAAGAATTCAGGTTTTATTTGCTGGTAATCGGGATATTTACCGTCATCTTCACCGCAACCACTTATATCCTTGAAATTGAAGGCATTGAAGAGTCTTTTCGTCACAGTATTTTCCAGATTGTGGCCATTTTGACCACAACCGGTTTTGTAACCATTGACTACACCCTTTGGAATGAGTTTTTGTGGTTTATGATATTTATTTTGATGTTTACAGGGGGTTGCATAGGCTCTACAGCAGGAGGGATAAAAATGGTAAGACACCTGTTGCTTATCAAAAACACCCACCAGGAGTTTAAGCGTCTGGTGCATCCCGATGCAGTACTTCCCACTCGTCTGGATGGAAAAACCATTCCCAATGATATTATTTATAATTTTCTTGCGTTTTTTCTTTTGTACGTATCTGTTTTTGTGATTGGCGCCACCGTAATGTCGTTTATGGGACTGGGATTTAAACTATCCCTTGCCTCGGTAGCAGCTTCCATAGGCAATGTGGGGCCCAGTCTGGGCACATTGGGGCCAATGGATAGCTATGCCATCATTCCGGCACCGGGCAAATGGATGCTTGCTTTTTTAATGTTACTGGGACGTCTGGAGCTATTTACAGTACTGATTCTTCTTACTCCTGCATTCTGGAAAAAATAATTGCAGAGAGATTGATTTCTCCTTTGATAAATTACAGCATAATCCAACAATTAACAATTAATAAATACTAAGTTGCTTTCCATCTGCATACCCATATACAATTTCGATGTGAGATCGCTGGTAAAAGATCTTCACCTGCAGGCTTTGCAGGCTGGAGAAAAGTTTGAGATATTGCTGGTTGATGATTGTTCTTTGCAAAGGTTTAAAAAGCTAAACCAGGAATGTGCGTCTCTCCAAAATGTAACCTTACTGGAGCTGGAAGAGAATGTGGGTCGCAGCCGCATCAGGAATATGATGGCAGAAAGGGCAAAATACCCGTGGTTGATTTTTATGGATTGTGATTCTCAATGCAGGGATAACCAGTACATCCAAAACTATCTCATAAATACCAAAAAGGAATGCATTGTATGCGGTGGGCGCTTATACCTGCCCGACCCACCTCCCGACAGCACATACCTTCACTGGCTGTTTGGCACACGCAGGGAGGTAAAATCACACAATGTCAGGTCATTACAGCCCAATCATTCATTCATGACCAACAATTTCATGATAGCGGCATCCATCATGAAAAAAATCAAATTCAATGAAAAGCTCAGGGGATATGGCCATGAGGACACATTGTTTGGAATAGAGTTGTTGAAAAACAACATTAAAATCCGGCATATTGACAATCCGCTTTATCATGTGGGCCTGCAAACTGCAGATGAATTTCTTCACAAAACGCGCGAAGGAACCCGCAACCTCTTAAAGGTTTACACGATTTTGAAACGTGACAAAGCACTTCCTGAGATGGTTAAATTGCTAAAAACCTGGAAACTTTTGCACAAGTCTGGCCTTTGTTATCCTGCAGGGATAGCACTCAAAACCATAGAACCCCTTATGATGCGCAACCTCAAAGGAAAGAAACCGCAATTGTTCTGGCTTGACTTGTTTAAACTGGGAAGTATTTGCCGGCAAACGGTAAAATTCAGGAAAGCCTGAACAGACTTTGCAGTAACCTCCTCTTAACTGGTGCTACATTCCCAGCAATTCTTCCAGGTAATGTTTCCTTATTCCATACAATTGCTTGATATGGGTGATATGTTGCAGCAGTTTGTCTTTTTTTGCAGGTTCCAGCACTGTCTTTCTGCCCACTATCATTACATTTTTGGCCGTGTGCTCCAAATCGATAAATTCGAACACCTTTGTTTTGTAGCCATAAACTTCCATGATCATGGCACGCAATCCGTCCGTTAACAATTCGGCTTGTCTTTCCAGCAAGATGCCATGTTTTAAAAGTCCGGAAAGCTCTCCCGGTACTTCCATCTCCTTGCGTACCTGTTTTTGGCAGCAGGGAGCACATACAATAAGAGAGGCCCCTCCTTTTATCCCCTTTGCAATGGCATCATCGGTGGCCGTATCACAGGCATGAAGGGCAATCAGTACGTTAGCATCAGGAATGTCTGTTTCCTCGATGGTTCCATTCAGGAAGTGCAAATCATCAAATCCGGCACTTTTAGCGATGTCATTACATTTATCTACCAGGTCCTGCCGGTGTTCCACTCCGTACATTACAGGTTTAAGAGGGGTTTTTCCCTTCAGATAGTCATACAGGGCAAAAGTCAGATACCCCTTCCCTGAACCCATGTCGGCAATTTTTAGTTCATCCTTTGACTCAAGACGAAGAAGTTCGGGCTCCAGCAACTCAATATACTTATTGATTTGCACAAACTTGTCCTTCATTTCATGGCGTACCTGCCATTTGTCATTCAATACCCCCAGCTCCCTGAGCCAGATATTGCCATAGGTTTCAATGACACGTTCCTTGATACGGTTGTGTTCCAGGCTCAAAGGGGCGGGAATATCAACCTTTTGAATCAGTACCTTAGCCTCATTTTTGCGGTTGAACAACAACCGGTGATTTTCACCCTCCAGGTACATATCTGCATTGAAAAACTCATTGTTCAAAAACCCCGGAAGCTGCAGCAGGGATTCTTCAATGGAGAAATTCTTTACTTCATCGCGTGTCTTATACCGGAACACAAAATGCATCACCAACCCGGCTTTGAGTTTAACCGGGCTGATAATGATATTTTTAAGATCGGATTGTTTGATTCGTGGTTTGCTGAGGGTCAGTTTTACAAACTTACCCTTCTGAAAGCTATCTTCCAGTTTTTGCAGGAATTTTTCTGTTTCTAGATTTTGCATGACACAAAATTACAGATAATTACATCAGGTTAAACAGCAAGTTAACCATCAGCAAAAAACCAGCATCACTGTTTTTCAAATAAATGGGTTGAAAGGCTTCGGATATTTTTCCGGATTTCCAGCAAATAAATACCTGTTCTGATCTGAGAAATATCCAGTTTGTTTGTTCCCTTAGTAATAATTCCGGAAAGCACTGCTCTGCCGGAAAGGTCATAAACAGTATACTCCACATCCATTGATATGTCACTGCCGGTCAATACATAAAGCATATCCATTGCAGGATTGGGGTAAACACTGAATGGATTCATTGACTCCGCTTCATCCACATTTGTTCCCAACTCAAAAAGTGCTGTAACAGCAATGTCCTCTGTTACATTGAGATCGGTTCTTGGATTATCGGCAACCTCGTCGCTCCACTTCACAAAGCGATACCCTTGATCGGGAACTGCTTCCACCGGTGAACCATCCGCCCCATGTTCCACAACCTGAGAGAGCTCTCCGTTAAGCTCACCATTGGCTCCGGCTTCATAAACCAGGTTATAGGTGTTGATGGCAAACTCAGCATGAATTTCATGAAAATCGGTTACATTCACGAAAGAATAGGTGTATGATTCCAGTCCTTCTGCTTCTTCCACGGCAATATTGTCTACCAACACACTTTCAATATGATACCCTGTATGGGCAACAATATCAAAATCCTGATCATCGCCATAGTTCAGATCAATCACTCCTTCCGGATCAATATCTCCGTTATCTCCTGCACTGGCATAAATCAGTTGATAACCATGATCGGGTGTGTATTCAACAATGTTAGAAGGTCCTGACTCGCCGCTTTCATAAACGGCAGTAACGTAATAGGAATACATAACACCGGTTTCAGCAGTGAAGTCATCATAATAAAGCTCATACACCGGCTCGGTATTGAGCAATTGATCATCCCTGTAAACATTGTACCACAGGGGGGTTCCCTGCTCAGGTACTTCCCAGAACAGTTCAGCTCCCCCACCACCGGGATAACCGTGTATTTCAAGGTTGCGGGGCGGGAACAATTCAGCCGGAGTTTCGGTCCATTCAATATCATCGATAAACAAAGGCCTTAAATTGGCTGTAGTGCCGTGCATAAAAGCCACATATACATGTCCGAACGGCGCATCTTCAAAGCTGAAAGTGTATTGCTGGTATTCATCGGTGGAAGTGATGGTGGCCTTCTCATGAAAACCCTCCGGGCTCGCTATCTCCTGGAGTGTTCCGATGATAAGGGGCTCATCAAAAACGGCTACTTTGGTCCAGAATGATATTTCACCATTGTGCAGGTTGGCCAGCTCCGGGGTTACCAGCATCAGGGTATCATTGGTAGTGGCATTGTACAAACGGGCGGCCCGCTCGCCAGAATAAGCATGATTGTAAAACTGCCCTGCCTGGTATACACTCACATTGGCAGTGCCGCTGGAAGATTCAATAATGGCCGACCAGCCATCGGGCAAATCAGCAGAAGCCTCGAAGTCTTCGAAGAAGCCACTCACCGTAGCATAGACAAAACCTGTAAGTGCCAGGCTATTGGTACCATCATTTTCTCCATCGATGGAAAAAGTAAGTTCCTGACTGTAATTGCCCGGTTGCTCCGGATCAAACAACACCCAAAACACATCACTTTGCCCCGGCAATATGATACCCTCGTATTCGGCAAAGAAAGGACTTTCCACATTAATGCCGGTAATTACAAGTGGAGCTCCTCCAAGATTATGAATAATAAAGGAGGCTTCAGCAGTTTCATTAACGCTGATGGTGCCGAAGTTGTAGGCTGCGGGTGTAATTTCAACCAAAGGAACAGCCTCAAGCTGCACTATACTTATGTCGTCCATAAATATATTCCCGTTGTTGCCTCCATCATATACATTCCAACCAAAATAAACATCTCCGCTTTCCTGGGGAGTAATTATGGCAAACCCTTCCTGGTATTGGGTGTGGTTGATATTTTCATTTAGGTAAATCTGTGTTTCCATCTGGCCTGAAGATTGCCCACCTCCCATTTTCACCTGCATTTGAAGAGGGGTGAATGAAGTACGATAATAAAATCCTATCCTGTAGGATACCCCTGCCTCCATTGCTACCACAGGAGAAAAAAGCCATTCGTTTT
The DNA here is from genome assembly GCA_007694165.1 of Bacteroidota bacterium. Classification (GTDB taxonomy): domain Bacteria; phylum Bacteroidota; class Bacteroidia; order Bacteroidales; family UBA7960; genus SKVR01. The sequence continues at coordinate 1,353 of RECE01000317.1, read as the reverse complement.
TGGGTTGCCAGTCGCCAAATGCAGCCACACAGTTGGGTGTTGAATAAGCAAATACACTGTATGTGCGCCAGGTAGTTCCTGAACCGCTGGTATTTTCAGCAATCCACCCTTCAGGTAGCGCAGGTGCGGTAACACCATCAAAGTTTTCAAATAACAAAGTGGTTTGTCCGTAACCCCAAACCGGAATAATAAATGCAATAATTATCCCTAACAGAAGAAGTTTGCTTTTTTCCATAACTTTCTGATTTTGCGTGTAAAAAGGTTTTGGCATATCACTGATAACTTAAGACAAATTAAGTGCAATGAATATCCTACAAATATAATTCAACTTTATGTTTTTAGCTGTTTTTTAACAAAATATATTGTAACTCGTTTGCGAAAAAAATCTGACAATCCTGTCGATACTATAGTATCTGGCAAAAATGCAGATATGGCTATTGTCCTTCATGATTATTCGTATTTTGGGAGTTAATCTTAATTCAATATGTCGAACAATAAAGCTGCTATTGCGCTGACATTAAGATCCGTTCTTTAATGAAAATTAAAGCGCAGCGCATTTCGCTGTTAATTAACTTATTTCTACAAAAGTTAAGGGCCTACAGCCCAGGTTATGCTGCTTGTGCAATTAACTAAAGTTAAGGGGGCAGCGGCCCGGAAATCTTTGTAGTTAAGAATTTTTACATTGATTTATGCGCTGCGAGGATATTCCGGAAATGGAAACCAACAAAATGACAGCGCAATTTGTAGAGAATATTATGATTGAGATTTACAAACTAAAAGACTGGTAAGATTGCGGATAATTATAATGTACTTTTAAAAAAACAGATTTTTACTGTTTTAATAAAAAAACTACTTTTACACATTCGTTTAGTTCAACATATTTTTTCACAAACCCAAAACCATTTTTATGAAAAAAATTTGCATCCTTTCATTGTTCCTTTTGTTTGCAGGTTTGCAGCTTAAAGCACAGGCAGACAAGGTAGTTGGTATATGGCTTACAGAAAACAAAAACTCCCAGGTAGAAATTTATAAAAACTCATCGGGCAAGTATGAAGGAAAGCTGGTATGGCTCAAAGAGCCCCTGGATGAAAACGGCAAGGTGAAAACCGACAAAGACAATCCCGATCGCAGCTTACGCAGCCGTCCATTGAAGGGTATTACCTTATTGCAGAATTTTGAATACAAAGGTTCTTCCAGTGAGTGGGTTGACGGAACCATCTATGATCCTGAAAGCGGTAAAACCTACAGTGCCTACATGTGGTTCGACGGAAACAATACCCTGAAAATCAAAGGGTATGTTATGGGCATGAGGTTCCTGGGGAGATCTACCGCCTGGACGCGGGAGAGCAGGGT
>RECE01000255.1 GCA_007694165.1 Bacteroidota bacterium | reverse complement strand
TGTCTTCGACCTGGATTACCGCTGCGTCAGGCTCTTCTTTTTCGGCTGTTTTTTCAGGTTCAACCTCCTTGGATTCCTGAGCAACCACCGGACTTTCATCAGCAACTACTTCGTTTTCTGAAGCCTCTTTTTCTTCTTCATCCTTCTTTGGTTCCTGAGCAACCACCGGACTTTCATCAGCAACTACTTCGTTTTCTGAAGCATCTTTTTCTTCTTCAACTTCCGGAGTTTCCTCATCTTTTTTGTTTTCGGTAGCAGCAGGTTCAGCAGCAGGTTCATTCTCTGTAGCCTTAGATTTCTGGTTTTCAACTTCTTCCGGGTTATGCTGTTCTTGTTCCGGATTCAGATTCTCTACCCCTTCTGTCTTTTTATTTTTATCAGATTCGGGGTTAAGCAGCTCTTGGTTTTCCATCAAAGTAAAAATTAAAAGTTATTAACTAATTGTTAAGGAAGAATACATGGCAAATTACTTTATCATGGCTGTTTTAGCTGCCAGATCAAATTTACCTTATTGTTTAAATAAAAATGAGCACAAAAGTACAAATATAATTTCAATGCAGTAGGCAGATTTTCAGCAAATCTGAGACTAAATGCCCCATGGGATTAGATTTGAGCCAACCCTTGATCCAGGTCGTTGAGGATGTCCTCAATATTCTCTATTCCAACCGAGAACCTCACCAATCCATCGGTGATACCTGAATTTACGCGGGACTGCTTGTCCATTTTGGAATGGGTCATAGAGGCCGGATGCTGAATCAAGGTTTCTACCCCTCCCAGCGAAACGGCAAGCATAGCAAGTTTAACTGAATTCATCAGCACTTTTCCTGCTTCCAGCCCCCCCTTTAGCTCAAAACTTATCATACCACCGGGGCCATCCATTTGCTTTTGGGCAAGTTCGTATTGAGGGTGCGATTTTAAACCGGGATATCGTACCCATTTTACTTTGGGATGTTTTTCAAGGTAGTCAGCCACTTTCATGGCATTTTCCTGAGATCTGTCCATTCTTATGGAAAGCGTTTTCAACCCCCTGATAACCAAATATGCCTGATGAGGATCCATGTTGCAGCCCAGGATAACCATCATGGGGCGCAATATATCATACAATTCTTTTTCCCGGGTTACAATAATACCTCCCACGATATCTGCATGTCCGTTTAAAAACTTGGTGATGGAATGGAAAACAACATCAAACCCAAAGTCCAGCGGTTTTTGAAGGTAGGGACTGCTGAAGGTATTGTCACAAACGGTAATCAAATTATGCTCTTTGGCTATTTTCACAACCGCCTCAAGGTCTGTAATATCCATTGTAGGATTAGCGGGAGTTTCAATAAAAATCATTTTGGTGTCAGGCCTGATGGCTTTTCTGATGTTTTCCGGCTCGCAGGTGTCCAGGTAGGTAGCTTCCACTCCAAAGCGTGAATAATGCTTTTCCATTACCACGCGTGAAGGACCATAAACAGCTGCAGTACTAATCATGTGGGCTCCCTGCCCCAGCAATGCCATATAAATGGTATTGACGGCTCCCATACCCGAGCTGCAGGCTACCCCACGATAACCGTTTTCAAGCTCTGCCACCAGGTTCTCAAGAGAATCGATGGTGGGGTTGTTGATACGTGTATAGATATAGCCATCATCTTCACCGGCAAAGCAGGCTGCGCCATGATCTGCATTTTTAAATCTGAAAGTTGATGTTTGGTAAATCGGAACCGTAGCACTACCAAACTGGTCTTCAAATGCTCCGGCATGAATGAGTTTGGTGTCGAAGCCTAAGTTTTTTGTTTCCATTGTTATTGGTGTTTTTATAAATTTAGCGGGAAAAAACCCTTTAGATTAATAATCATCGGTATCGAGCATAACAAGCGTGCAGTCCTCTAAAACTTCGATACCGGCAGTCCTGGCAAGTTTTTCAAGTTTGGAATTGAAGCTTCCGGGATTAAAAATGATTCTTTTGGGCTTGAGCTCTATGATATAATCCAGATAGGGTTCTTGTTTTTCGGAGTTCAGGTACATGGTTACAGTATGAAGATCAGGTATATCAATCTTCTCTTTGATAATTTTCACCGAATCAATTTCAGCTTCCACTTTACCTATCGCTACTACCTCATGTCCGTAGGAAAGGAGTCTTTTTACTGCTTTGTAAGCATACCTCACAGGAGTGGGACTTGCTCCCAGCACTAATGTTTTCTTACTCATAGGGTTGCAAAATTAGCATTTTATTTGATGGTAACAATAGAAAATTCAGGGGCATCCATAACGTGTTTTTTCACGGTACAGGCACCGGCTGCCTTGATGAGGGGTTCTCTGTACTTGTCCGGAAAATCGGCGGGCAAATGAATCTCTATTTCTATTTTATCAATAAGCCTTTTGTCAGGATTGAATCTTGTTTTTTGTTCAAGCCTGATTCCTTCCTCAGAAAGATTGCGCTGCTGACAAAAGGATTTAACATACCATCCGGCACAAGTGCCAATGCTTACCATAAACAAATCAAAAGGAGATAAAGCAGAATTGTCTCCTCCTGCTTTTTCCGGTTGATCCGTAATGATTTCAAATCCTTTGTAGCGTGCTTTAACAATTTGCTTTTCACCTAATATAATTTCCATTGGATTAACTTTTAAATGATGAATATAACGAATGCTGGTAGAACTTTGTTAAGATCAGGTTCTGCCAGGCATTCCATTGACATTATGATAACATGTAAACGGTTTTTTGGTTTAATCCGTGTTTGTATCCCATCTTTCTGCAAGTGCCTTCAAAAACCATTCAGGTGCTGCACAGGGCCTGCCTGTTTTCATATTAACAAAGGCAAGTACCGTTTCGCCGGTATTGAGCAGTTTTTGCTGCTCGTTGTATACCTGATAATAAAAATGCATACGTGAAGCGGGCAATTCTTTGATAATTGTTCGAATGGTAAGCAGATCATCATAAAATGCAGGGCGCAAATATTTGATTTGCATAGAGGCAATAGGCATCATCACACCTTTATCTTCCATTTCCCTGTAGGTCATTCCCAGTTCGCGCATAGCCTCTGCCCTGGCCACTTCATAATACTCAGGATAGTTGCCGTAATATACATAACCCATTTTGTCAGTTTCTGAATATCTTACCCTGATCTTTGTTTCACTTACGTACATGAGTATTTTTTGGTGCAAACCTAATGATTTTTTCGTAAAATTGCCCCAACCCTAAAACAATTACCCGAACCCATCCGATTTTCGGATGGGTTCGGGTAATATCACAATCCCTTTTCACGGTATGGGTTACCCTTCGTTGATGACCTCTCCTTTTATGCGCAGAATAACCTGCTTGTTATCGGCATTGGAGTGAACAATCACAGCCTTATTGATAACATTGGGACGATTAACCGTGGTATATTTTACCTTGATAACCCCTTGCTCTCCAGGCAATACAGGTTCTTTGGGCCATTCAGGAACAGTGCATCCGCATGAAGCTTTTACATTGCTCAGTACCAGCGGAGCCTTGCCGGTATTGGTGAAGGTGAATTCACATGTGGCATCGGCTTTAAGAGGTATCTGCCCGAAGTCGTGTGTGGTTGATTTGAATTCAACATGAGGCAGTCCTGCTGCTTCTGCTTTGCTTTCTGCATTTGGGGTCTGAGCAAATGCCAGCGTGGTTGATAGCAACCAAATCCCTAAGAGAATCGTTTTCATGTTAAAATAATTTAAAGTTCGCTAATCTGTAATTTACCTGATATCCAACAGGCAAAGCAACCAGTGATTTTTTCATTAGCTGCATTTGCAATACCTGACACGGAAGAGCAATTAAGCTTACAGGAATCTTACAAGTATATTATTCGGTAAATCTGTGAATGGGTGGAAAGCAAAGGGAAAGCATCGGATTGCCACACGCCCGGGAAAAATTTATGCCTGATCAGGCATTGCAAATGTAAAAATTATTATTCAAATCAAGATGTATTATTTTTATTTTTTTTCCGGACCAAAAGATTTTAATTCTCTTTGTAGTTCATTATTTATCCAATTAAAATCAAAACAATACAAACCAAGGAGGTGTTTTATCTGTCAGAGAAACAGAATCAAACTGAGGGCCATTACCGCCATTCCGCCCATGAGACCATAAAGAGAAAGGTGGGGCTGATCATATTCTCTTGCAGCAGGAAGCAACTCATCGATGGAAATAAAAACCATAATGCCCGCCACGGAAGCAAAAATAAAACCGAAGAGGATATCATTCATAAAGGGCATCAGGATAAGAAAACCAAAAAGCGCACCCAGTGGCTCGGCAAGCCCGGACAGGAAGCTATATTTAAAAGCTTTTTTTCGACTTCCGGTAGCGTAATAAATCGGAACCGAAACCGCAATTCCTTCGGGAATGTTATGAATGGCGATGGCAATGGCAATGGGAAAGCCCAGTTTAATATCTTTCAATGCCACAATGAAAGTAGCAAGTCCTTCGGGAAAGTTGTGTATAGCAATGGCAAGAGCTGACATCATTCCCATTCGGTAGAGCTTTCTCTTTTTTTCGGTTTCGCGGGTATCCTCGAGATCTTCCACCTTTCGTATTTCATGTGGGTTTTCGAAGGAGGGTACGAGTTTATCGATGATAGCAATTACAAGCATCCCCGCAAAAAAGCCAACAATGGCTAAGAAATTTCCGGTTTTAAGTCCCGCATCATCAGTCATTATTTCAATACTTTTGGGCAAAATTTCCATAAAGGAAATATAAATCATAACCCCCGCCGAAAAGCCCAGAGATACAGAAAGGAATTTGGTATTGGTGGTTTTAGTAAAAAAAGCAATGGCACTTCCTATCCCCGTAGAAAGTCCTGCAAAAAGAGTCAAACCGAAAGCAAGAATCACCGCCTGGTGATCATCCATGAAACTCAATAAATCGTTCAAATTCTAAAATATTATCGTTTTTTAAATTCCTTAGAGTATCTGCCTAGCTTGCAGACAAAGCAAAACTCGTCTGGCAGATTTCGGTCACTTCTCTCAGAATGGAGTTGTAATCATACCCACACTCCTTGTGAAGCTCATTGAGTGTGCCATGCTGGACAAAATAATCGGGGATTCCCAATCTTTTTACTTTCGCATGATAATTATTGTCGGCCATAAACTCAAGAACAGCACTTCCCATGCCACCGACTACTGCATTATCCTCAATGGTAATAATTTTATCAAAATGTAAAAAGACTTCATGCAGCAACTCATGGTCGAGGGGTTTAACAAACCTCAGATCATACAAAGCAGCTTTTATATTTTTGGTCTTCTTTAGTTCATCGCACACCCTTAATGCATCATTTCCCACCGGGCCAATGGTAATTATGGCAATGTCCTTCCCTTCTCTGAGTTTTCTGCCTTTGCCCATGGGAATCTCTTCAAAAGGTGTTTTCCAATCCTTCATTACGCCGTTACCACGTGGATATCTGATAACCCAGGGGCCGGCGGGCTTAAGCTGAGCAGTATACATCAGGTTTCGGAGTTCCTGTTCATTCATTGGCGAGGCAATGGTAAAACCGGGTATGCAGCGCAAAAAAGAGAGATCATACGCTCCATGATGCGTGGGCCCGTCCTCTCCTACCAACCCTGCCCTGTCAAGACAGAATATCACAGGCAGATTCTGTAGTGCAACATCGTGTACTGCCTGATCGTAAGCCCGCTGGAAAAACGAGGAATAAATATTGCAAAACGGGACCAGACCCTGAGCTGCCAGCCCGGCAGCAAAAGTAACCGCGTGTTGTTCTGCAATCCCTACGTCAAAAGTCTTTTCCGGCATTGCGCTCATCATAATATTCAACGAACAGCCACTGGGCATAGCAGGAGTAATACCTACAATATTGGGGTTTTCGCGTGCAAGTTCAAGAATAGTTTGCCCGAAAACAACCTGGAATTTTGGGGGCTTGTCTTTTTCGCAGGGAGCAATTTTCAGTTCACCGGTTTTTTTATTAAAAAACCCGGGAGCATGAAATTTGGTTTGCTCTTTTTCCGCATGAGGATAACCCTTTCCTTTCACCGAAAGTACATGCAGCAGCTTAGGACCTTTGATATGCTTCAAATCGTTAAGCACTTTTGTCAGATGATGGATGTCGTGCCCATCCACCGGACCAAAATACCTGAAATTTAACGACTCGAAGAAATTGCTTTGCTTCAGCAGAGATGTTTTTATGGCATTCTCAAGCTTTTGTATCAGTCCCCTGGTATTGGGGCCGTATCGGCTTATGGACCCAAGTATATTCCATACCTCATCCTTGAGCTTGTTATATGTTCTTGAAGTAGTAATGTCGGTAAGGTATTCCTTGAGCGCTCCCACGTTTTTGTCAATGGCAATACCATTGTCATTGAGTACCACCAGTAAATTGGCATTGGCTACACCTGCATGGTTCATGGCTTCAAAAGCCATCCCGGCAGTCATGCTGCCATCACCGATTACGGCTATATGATGACGGTCTTTGTCGTTTTTCAGGTCGGAAGCAATGGCCATGCCCAGGGCAGCAGAAATGCTGGTACTGGAATGACCGGTGCCAAAAGCGTCATACGGACTTTCACTCATCTTGGGAAAGCCACTTACACCGTTATATTTTCTGTTGGTATGAAAAGAATCCCTTCGTCCGGTGAGTATCTTATGGGCATAAGCCTGATGACCAACATCCCAAACCAGTTTATCGTAGGGCGTATTAAAAACGTGATGCAATGCTACTGTAAGTTCTACCACCCCAAGGCTGGCACCAAAATGGCCGGGATTGATACAGGCAGCATCTATAATAAAGTCCCGCAGCTCTTCACACAGCAGTTGAAGTTGCTCCGGGTTAAGCCCCTTGAGATCAGATGAAGAATTAATACTTGACAACAAGTCTCCTGACTGCAATGTCATTATCGTTATACTTTGAAAAACCTTAATTAAACTACAAAAGTATGAAATAAAAAAGTCATTTTAAAAGAATAAAGGTAAATAAGACAGACCTTGATTTCCTCAGCAGGATTGTTTTTTTTTCAATAACAAAAAACCACCCGCATCCCCATAAATAGGGATTTTGAATATAGCTATAGTGTTAACGGCATTTTTTCCATAAATTTGCACACTTTATCCGGATTAAGACCAAATAATGATTATCCGGGAAACATTTACCGGAGCAAAAGAATCCGGGCATTCATACCCAGTCTTATTAATCCTGAAGTATGAAGAACATGTAAATGACGACCTCTCCTTTTTGAACACCATCTTGCATGGTAAAAGCCCAAAAATGGAGCGTTGATAAAAGATATACTTCCGCTATGACATTACTTGATTTGCAAAATGGAGAAAAAGGTATAATTCAGAAAGTTAAAGGTCGTGGTGCATTTCGAAGAAGGATTATCGAAATGGGCTTCGTATCAGGAAAGATAGTTGAAGTAATTAAGAAAGCCCCTCTGAAGGATCCCATCGAATACAGCATTATGGGCTACAACATCTCATTGCGCAGCAGCGAAGCACAATTGATAGAGGTAATGCCAATAGATGGTGCCACCGAGTATTCGGGGCCAGATTACGAAGGGATTATCATCAGCGAGGGATTTAAAATCACCCGACAAAACGGGAAAAACATCAATGTTGCCCTGGTGGGAAATCCCAACAGCGGAAAAACCAGCTTCTTCAACCATGCTTCAGGGTCACGCGAACGAGTAGGCAATTATAGTGGAGTAACCGTTGATGCCAAACAGGCATGGTTTAAACAAGATGGCTACCGATTCAACATAACCGATCTTCCCGGCACCTATTCCATCTCAGCGTATAGCCCGGAAGAGATTTATGTCCGTGAATTCATCACCGAACATTTACCCGATGTGGTAATCAATATTGTGGACTCCTCCAATTTTGAAAGGAATCTTTACCTTACCACCCAGCTTATCGACATGGATATAAAAGTGGTAATGGTACTAAATATGTATGATGAGTTTCAGAAAAAAGGAGACAAGCTCGATTACGAATCATTGGGAAAAATGATCGGCATCCCGATGATTCCTGCGGTCAGCTCCAAAGGGACAGGCATAAAAGAAGTATTTGACAAGGTTATAGAAGTATTTGAAGACAAGGATAAAACACAAAGGCATATCCACATCAATTATGGAGAGCCTGTTGAGAAATCCTTAAAAATCCTGCAGGACAAAATCAATGCTCCGGGCAATCAGCATCTTACAGACAGAGTTTCCACCCGTTATCTGGCTCTTAAACTGCTGGAGAAGGACAATGTTATAGCCCAGACCATCATTGAGAATTGCCACAACCACAAAGACATTTTTGATTCGGCGGGTAAAGAGATTCAAAAACTCGAAAACATTTTCAACGATACCACCGATACCATAATTACAGACCTTAAGTATGGTTTTATCAACGGTGCTCTCAAGGAAACCATTGTGCCGGCAGAAAATGAGAGGAGAAAGAAAAGTGAAGTAATCGATACACTGCTCACCGATAAACTATTCGGGTTTCCCATATTTCTGTTTTTCATGTGGGTAATGTTTTCTGCAACTTTTTTGCTGGGAAGTTATCCCATGGAGTGGATTGAAGAAGGTGTTGAATTTCTGAGCGTGACCCTTGACAATACTATGAATCCAGGTCCCCTGAAAGATTTACTTATCAATGGTGTGGTAAGTGGTGTGGGAGGTGTGATAGTTTTTCTTCCCAATATAGTGCTGTTATTCTTTTTTATCAGCCTTATGGAAGATACGGGTTACATGTCAAGGGCAGTATTTATCATGGATAAACTTATGCACCGAATCGGACTGCATGGCAAATCATTTATTCCCCTTCTGATGGGTTTTGGCTGCAATGTACCTGCTATTATGGCAACCCGGACACTTGCCAACCGCAATGATCGCCTGCTAACCATGATCATTAATCCTTTTATCTCCTGCAGCGCCCGGCTGCCGGTTTATGTACTGTTTATCACTGCTTTCTTTCCCAATTACCAGGGCACAATGTTGTTTATGATTTACGCCATTGGAATTCTAATGGCAGTACTTGCTGCAATTACGTTTAAGAAGACTTTGTTTAAAGGTGAGGAGGTTCCTTTTGTAATGGAATTGCCCCCTTACAGGGTGCCTACAATGAAAGCCATTGTAATTCACATGTGGAGCAAAGCGGTTCACTACCTGAAAAAAATAAGTGGTATCATACTGGTTGCTTCCATCATTATCTGGGTACTCGGCTACTTCCCTCATGGTATAGAATACGAAAAACTGACAGAACAGCAAAGGGAGCTAATCAGTGACCGATATGATGCAGAATTGACAAATGCTGTTGACGAAGGCAGGCCTGTAGAGCAATTGCTGGAAGAGAAAGAAAGAGAAATTGAAACCATGGAAGTCAACTTTATCCAGAAACGTCAGGAAAACAGCCTTATTGGTCAGCTGGGCAGATTTATAGAGCCAGCAATGGCCCCACTGGGTTTTGACTGGAAAATGAGCATTAGTTTGTTGTCAGGGCTTGCTGCCAAGGAGATTGTTGTAAGTACCCTGGGTGTATTATACCAGGCCGAGGATAACGTGCAAACTCACAGTACTTCACTAACAGAAAAGCTTCAATCTCAAACCCATACCCATGGCAATCGACAAGGAGAAAAGGTTTTTACCCCCCTGGTGGCTCTTTCATTTATGCTTTTCGTTTTGTTGTATTTCCCTTGTATTGGAGTACTGGCTGCCATTATTAAAGAATCGGGGCACTGGAAGTGGGGTGTATTTACTGTTTTTTACACCACCGGTGTTGCCTGGCTTGTGGCATTCTTAGTTTTCCAGATCGGATCCTTGCTGGGATTTTAAAGCGTTTTTTGTCTTATGATACAATGGACTATCACCATCATAATCGTTGCTGCTGCAATCACATACGCGGGATATCGTGTTTACAAACATTTCAGCAAAACACCCTCTAAGGATGATGAGGATTGCGATTCATGCTCGTCAGATTGTTCAAATTGTCCGCTGATGGAACCAACCGGCAAATTTCATGACCCTGGTAAAAACACCCGTGACAAGCCACATCCCTGATAAACATCCCTGTATCTCATTTCAAAACCAGGTCTATCTCCAGCAGATTTGTTTCATAGCAAGTGTATTCGCACATGGTGTAGCTGGATACCTTTAACTCACCCCCATCAACAGCAACTATTGTTTTGAGATCTTTTTTGTAGGTTGCAGTAAAGGAGTATTTTTTTTCTGTTGGCATCATTACCGTATAACGTGATTGCCTTACCACCTTTTCCCACACAAGATTTCCATCTTCAAAATCTCCCTCAAATGCCAGCACAGTTACCTCGGGATTTTCGTTATTAATGGTTACCCGAATCCTCACTTCGGCTGTGGCAGGCCTGTTGGTATTGCATGCATTATAATCATCTTCGGTGCAATCCTCATATTTGCTCTTACAACCCCATAAAATGAACACAAAAACCAGCAGGAAAATTTTTTGATTAATTGCAAGGTGCATATTCCGTATAATTTAAAGTATTAAAAGGAGAATTATCTTCACCAATAACTCTTAGCTTAGCAACAGCATCACCGGGGTTCTTCTCAACTCCGGCTATCAATTTAATATGGGCACGTATCGGGTATCAGGCCTCTTCAGGAATGAGAAGCGATACTCGATGCCTACCCTGATGCGGTGAACAGAAACATCATTTTGCTTAGTGTTATAAAAACCATACCCTGTAAAAAACGAAAAGTTTTTGTGGTGAAAAAAGATATCTGCAACAGGAATGATCTGAAAGCCGGCAGGTGCCTCCAGAGAAGTGCCCCGATAAGAAGCCATTGACCATGCACCTTCAATACCAGGCCTTAATCCAACTTTTAGTCCTCGTGGTTTGCCACCAACAATTAGTTCCCTGTAAACTCCAAGGGTAAGCAGACTCCTGCTTTCATGAAACTGATAGTAACTGTTATTCTGGCGGGGTACCCACAATTTTACCGCTTGCAGCCTTGCCAGATAATTCAGGCGAAGCAGCACCTTAAACCGTGATTCAAACAGACTTATCCCAGCATGATACATAAGATCATCACCACTAAAGTCTAATCCCTGGTATATTCCCAGTTCCGAAAAGTAAAGCCCCCTGGGTTGAATCCCCAGTTCAATAAGTCTCTTCTGCAATCTTACATTCCGGTTTTTGTAAGCATGTGCCAATGGAGTAGATCTTTTATGGGTCATATAGGGTTCACTGAAATCGTATTGCAAAATTAATTCAGTTATTTGGGTATCCTCCAACGAACTTGCCAGGCTTAATGGGGTAAACCCTTTGTTGTTTGCTACTGAAATTGAGGCTCCGCTTTCTATGAGATACCATACAGTTTCCAATTGCATTCCATAAACAGCACTTATCAGAGGGGTGTTTTCATTTTGATCTGTGCTTTCCAGATCAGCACCCCAATCCAGCAAAAGTCCGGCAATCTCATTGTGCCCGTACCAGGCTGCAAGGTGCAGAGCTGTTGTTCCATCAGTAGCGTGGTGATTAACGCTGACACCCTTGAAAGCCAGAAAGTCAACAATGAAAAAATTTCCAAAGGCTGCAGCATGCATTAGCGCTGTAGTGCTATCATTGGCGGTATGATGAATGTTTGCACCTTTTGTATAGAGTTTTTCCACCATTTCAACATCGTATGATTGCGCCGCAAGAATCAGTGCAGTATGTCCGTCATCATTTGCGCTGTTTATCAGTCTGAAGCCGGGAAGGTGCGTAATAACAAACGTTTCCCTTCCCGCCATTAATGCATGCATAAGGACACTATTGCCGGAGTAGTCAATGGAATTAAGACTGGCTCTGTTTTCAATCAGGTACTCAATAATATCATCATTCTCGCCATACAAACTGTACATGAGAGCAGTAATGCCGCGATAATCCCTTGCATTGATACTGGCACCATTTTCAGCATATAACATTACTTTTTCAATGTTCCCTTCATAAACTGCCATCAGCAGGTTCATATCCAGGCGTTCCTGATTGCCGCCATCTCTGCCCTGGCTTTGATGTTGAAACACTAATGTAACAAGCAAAAACAAAAATACGCTCACAGATAAGGTCGGATTTTTCATTGTAAGTAGTTGGTTTTTTATCTTTTATGGACTAAAACCAAAGAATTAAATTATTTTTATAAAAAAGGCGGCTTAAAATTAGTAAAATTGCATGAGTAATGAATTAAATGCAACATTTTTTGGAACCGAAACAAATACTTGCCAAATATTGGGGATATGATGCTTTCCGGCCTTTACAGGAAGAAATCATAGATTCCGTTCTCCAGGGGCACGACACGCTGGCCTTGCTTCCCACCGGAGGCGGCAAATCACTTTGCTTTCAGGTGCCGGCACTGGCAAGAGAAGGTATTTGCATTGTGGTTTCTCCCTTAATTGCCCTGATGAAAGACCAGGTGGCCAACCTGGTAAAAAGAAACATTAAAGCGGTGGCTATTTTCTCCGGACTCAGTGCGTCTGAAATAGATGTAGCCATTGACAATTGTATTTATGGCAATGTAAAATTCCTGTACTTATCGCCCGAGCGGCTTACTACCGATATCATTCGCCTGCGAATCCCCAAAATGAAGGTTAACCTGCTGGCCATCGACGAAGCACACTGTATTTCGCAATGGGGCTATGATTTCAGACCCCCCTACCTCAAGATAGCCGAAATACGTGAATGGCTTCCTGATACTCCCGTAATGGCCCTTACTGCAACTGCCACCAGGGAGGTAATGACAGATATCTGCAACAGACTGGAATTTAAAAAGGAGAAAGTTTTTATAAAAAGTTTTGAAAGAAAAAACCTTATCTATGCAGTGTTAAAAGAAGAGAACAAGCTGGAAAGGCTGCTGAAAATCTGCAGCAAGTTACCAGGAACAGGAATTGTGTACGTGAGAAACCGCAGAAAAACGAAAGAGATAGCTCAGTATCTGCAAAACAACCGCATTAAAGCAGATTTTTACCATGCCGGACTTGACCCGGCAACACGCGACAAAAAGCAACTTAACTGGACACGGGAAATCTGCAGGGTAATTGTTTCAACCAATGCCTTTGGAATGGGTATAGACAAACCCAATGTAAGGTTTGTGGTTCATATGGATTTGCCCGACTCTCCTGAGGCATACTTTCAGGAAGCAGGAAGAGCGGGAAGAGACGAAAAGAAAGCCTATGCAGTATTGCTCTACAATAATTCTGACATTATTGACTTGGACAAGTTTTTCGAAAACTCATACCCTCCTCTTGATTTTATCAAAAAAGTCTATAACGCGCTGGGCAATTACTATCAAATTGCCACAGGCAGTGGAAAAGACAAACGTTACAATTTTGTACTCACAGATTTTTGCTCCCATTATAACCTGGAGCGCATAACCACCTTCAACGCCCTGAAAATACTGGAGAAAGAAGGTTACATTTTGTTATCTGAGGCGATGGCCAACCCCTCGAAAATACTGGTAATGCTCAACAAGGAAGAACTTTACCGGTTTATGGTGGCCAACCCCTCCTACGACAGCTTAATAAAAACTATTCTACGCTCCTACACAGGCTTATTTACAGAGTTTACACGAATTGATGAGAAAGAAATTGCCTCGAGGTTTAATTCCGGAGAAGAAGAAGTTGCAAATAAACTAAGAAAACTTCATCAATTACGCGTACTGCACTATGAACCACAAAATGCAAAACCAAGGATTACTTTTGTCAGTGGCAGACAGGATGCATCAGATATAAGTCTTTCTCCTGAAAATTATTCTGAAAGAAAAAGTTTTGCAGGACAAAGGGTCAAAGCAATGAAGCAATATGTTACGGCAGAAAACAAATGCCGGAGCAGCATTCTTCTAGAGTATTTTGGAGAAAAAGATACTGAAAGATGCGGCAAGTGCGATATTTGTCTTGAACGCAACAAGCTTGAAGTAAGCAAACTGGAATTTGACCAGGTTGTTGAACTCATAAAGCCCGTTCTGACAAAAAAGGAAATGAGCATTAAAGCCCTTGTTGACAGCCTCAAAACCAATATCCCTGAAAAAAGGATCATCAAGGTAACCCAGTGGTTGATTGACAACAACAAAATACACTTAAACCCTGAAGATGAAACCATGAGATGGTCAGATCAGTAAACCATTCTAACAAAAACCAAATTTCACAAAAGTGGCTTAACAGTAATATAGTTAACTACCATAGATTAATTTTACTCTTTAAGGAATAATTCCTACATTTGACAACAATCTAAACACCTTTTTACTAGCAATGGAAAAAAACGACACCATTTCAATTCTCTATGTCGAAGACCAGGATGATGTAAGACTTTTTTTGTCCAAAATACTTTCCCGTCACTATTCAAATATTATTTTAGCTGAAAATGGTAAAGACGGCCTTGATTTGTACCACAAGCACAGGCCAGACATAGTGATAACAGACATAAAAATGCCTGTTATGGATGGCCTTTCCATGAGCAGCAGAATCAAGGAATCAAACCCCAAAGCCCAAATCATTCTCACCACTGCCCATAGCGATATGGAGTATTTCATACAAAGCATCGATATAGGCATCAACCAGTACATTCTCAAACCCATTGACAGAGAAAAGCTATACGCAGCCATAGACAATTGTAAAGATCAGGTGTTGCTGGAAAGGGAAATAGAAAATCAAAACAAAAAGCTAAAAGAAAACAATGAAAAGCTAACCCGCCAGGAGCGTGAGCTGAGAGAAAACCTACAAAAATCCATTGCACTTAAAGAGATTATCAGTAAAAGCGAAGAAAATTTCAGGAAAGTGGCTGAAAACATTCAGGACGCATTCTGGCTAAGTGATCGCCATAAGGTTCTGTTTGTCAATAATGCGTTCGAAACGATCTCAGGACTATCCTCATCCGTTATATACGACAACCCCAGCGCCTACAAAGAGTATATTCATGAAGAGGATAAATCTCAATTTCTTATACTGCTGAAGGAACATGAAGCCAATCACAAAGGAAGCATGGGTACAGAGTTCAGAATCAAAACACCGGCAGGAGAAATTAAAAACATCTGGTATCGTGATGTATTCATTGATAATGAAAAAGAAAGAGGATTGAGAAGAATCTGCATGCTCAGCGACATCAGCTGGAAAATTGAAAAAGAGAAGTTGCAGAATGACTTGCTAATAGCAAGGGAGGCCGCTCAAATCAAGCATCGCCTGCTGGCCAATGTAAGTCATGAAATGCGAACCCCTCTCAACGGGATTTTTGCCATGAGCGAAATATTGGCTGCTACAACCCTTACCGACCAGCAGGCCGAATACCTTGCCACCATAAGAGAAGCAGGAGAAGATATGCTGGAAATAACAAATTCCCTGTTAGATATTCACGAACTGGAGTACAACCAGGTACAGGTGAATATGCAGCCCATACGCATCCGGGAATTTTTCGCTGAAGTTTCAGGTAAGTATGAAAAGCTTACCCTGTCCAAAGGGCTGAAATTTCAGTCAACTATTGCCGCCAACGTACCCGAGATTATCATCTCTGACCCCAGGCGTTTGCGACAGGTTGCAGAGCTGCTTCTCTCCAATGCTTTAAAATTTACCGAAAAAGGAGAAATAAAAGCTGAAATTACCAGCGAAGAGATTGACCATGACTTTCGCAACATTATCATCAAAATTTCAGATACCGGAAAGGGAATCCGGGAAGATTATCTGGATAAGATTTTTTCGCTTTTCTCTCAACAGGATGATTCAGACGCACGCTCCTATGATGGTCTTGGACTCGGACTGACCATCTGCCAAAGAATAGCCTTATTATTGAAAGGAGCTATTGAAGTGGATAGTGAAGAGGGTAAGGGTAGTGTTTTCTCATTTATTTTGCCAGTGAAGAACGAGGCAAAAGACCGCCAAATTTTTTCGCAAAACAAACCACCTCAACTCGGTCTGACCGTTCTTTATGCAGAAGATAAGGAGGTAAACCAAAAAATCATCTCCATTATGCTCCAAAATACGGGCTGCAGGGTTGATATTGCACAAAATGGACTTGAAGCCATTGAAAAGTTCAAAGAAAAGAATTACGATATCATCCTTATGGACATTCAAATGCCCGTAATGGATGGCATTACAGCAACCAAAAAACTGCGGGAAGAATTCTCCAACCTGCCGCCGATTATTGGCATTAGTGCCAATGCTTTGAAGGCTGATGCACAATTTTACATCGACCAGGGACTCGATGACTATATTTCCAAACCTGTTTCCCCTAAGATTCTGTACCAAAAAATTTCAGAATGGCTTCAGGAAAAAAACGAGAAGAATGAAACCGGCAAAATCCCGGACTCAATTCCCGAAGAAATTGAAAACCTCGAAGAAAAGGTTGACCTTGATTGGGAAACCCTAACAACCCTGAGAGAGCAAACCAACAACAATGAAGACATCATAAAGGATTTATATGGCACATTTTTGCTTGAAGCTGATGTAATGATGGAAAACATTAAAAATGCCATATCAGAAAATGATAATGAATCCCTGAATCAAAGCACACATTCACTCAAAGGGTTAAGTGCTACCATTGGAGCCATGAAAGTATATCATATTTGTTCTGAAATGGATTGCCTTCACAAGGAAAAGTCCTTTTCCAGAAGTGAGCCATTATTCATTTTGCTGTCAAGGTATTACAAATTACTTAAAGCCATTATCCGAAAAGAAGTACTCCACGAGAACCTTTAAGAGATTGAATCCAGGGATGTTTGACTTAACCAACATCTGTAAAAAACCAAAAACACTGAAAATCCCAATGATAAAAAAAGCCCTCCTATCCGCTTTTATCATCCTGGTGGTGATATTCCCATCTTTGTCGGCAATTAAAGCTGAGAACAACATACTCATCCTACATAGTTATCACCCTTCATTTCAATGGAACATCGAAATAAACCAGGGAATCACTGATGTATTGGAGAGAGAACTTGCTGACTTTAATATTGTGATGGAATACATGGATTCAAAAAGACTTTTTGACACAAGTCATCAGGAAAAATTACTTGCATTGTACAGGTACAAATTCAGCAATGCAAAATTTGATGCAATCATCCTGAGTGATGATGACGCTCTGCAATTTATGTATACATACGGAGAACAATTATTCCCATCAGTTCCGGTGGTGTTTTGTGGCATCAATAATTATAACCCCGGCTATCGCGAAAAATTTCCACTTTTCACCGGTGTGCTGGAAAAACTTGATAAACCGGAAACTGTTGCTTTGGCTTTGAAATTATTCCCAAAAACCCAACAGATTTACTTTATTGGTGATCAATCAACTACAGCGCTGGATCTTACCACTATTTTCCGGGAAAAATATGAGAATCTTTTTAAGGATATTCGTTTCCACTATATACATAAAAATCGATTATCTGATCTTACCGATGTTTTGAGTGACATTCCGGCGGAGAGCCTGGTGATGCTTTGGCCTTACCTTCATCAAAAAGAGAGCCAGCTCATCGAAGTTGAGAAAGCTACCCGGTATATCACATCAGCAAGCAAGGTGCCGGTTTTTGGTTTCTGGCATTTTATGCTCAACAATGGTATTCTGGGAGGAAAACTTGTTAACGGATATACCCAGGGAGAAATTGCAGCAAAGATGGCAGTAAGAATCCTCAACGGGGAAGCACCCGAGAATATTCCCGTAAAAGAATCAGTCCCCAACAATTACTACTTTGATTACCAGACCTTGAAGGCCTTCGGGTTGTCCCCCGGCAATCTGCCCGAAAACAGTATAATCGTTAGTATCCCCGAAAGTTTTCTCAGCCAAAACAAAAATATTCTTTTTGGCTTTTTACTGGCAATGTTAATTTTTGTCATTATTTATATCGTTTACACCATTCATAACAGAAATATTCGCAGGTTACTTGAGAATGAACTGAATTTTCAGCAAACTTTAATCAATGCGCTTCCCAATCCGGTGTTTTACTCTTTTGACAATAAACATATTGAAGGCAGCAATCAGGCATTCGAAAAACTTACAGGAATAAACAGAGACCCCAACACCAGGACAGAATTTCAATCCCTGTACATTCCTGGTCAGACAGATTTGCACAAAGCTATAAACGAAGAAATACTGCTAAACCGAAGGCAGACAACTTATGAAGGTAAGATTATTGGCAAGGAGAATAATATTCGCGATGTAATATTTTACAAGTCTGTTTTGTATAACAGCCGAACCAAAAAGCATGGCATTATCGAAACTATTATTGATATAACAGAAAAGAAAAATGCAACAGAACGAATACGCCTGAGCGAAGAGCGATATGCTTTGGCCACACGGGCAACAAAAGACGGAATCTGGGATTGGGACCTGAAAAAGAATGAAGTATACTTGTCGGACAATCTTAAAGAAATGCTGGGTTATGAACTCCATGAAGAGCCCTTTAATACAAGGAACATGCACCTTACGGTTCACCCTGAGGACCTGAATATTTTTAATCACCAGATGGATTTGCTTCACCAGGGAGTTAAAGACTCTTACATCCTGGAGATGAGGTTAAAAAGAAAAAACGGAACCTACTTCTGGACTGAAGTCAAAACCTTTGCTCAAAGAGATAAGAACAACGAGATCTTCCGACATATTGGCTCAATCAGCAATATTCAGCATCGAAAAGACACTGAGTTTTCCTTGCTCAGATGGGAGGAAATATTCAGAAACACCTTAATGGGGGTATGTGTAGTAAACCATCAAAGCAAGAAAATTGAGCTTATGAACCCTGTATTTGCCAGAATTCACGGATATCAGCCGGAAGAGTTGAAGGGAAAAACAATTTCAGACCTGCGCTCTCCGGACGCTCCCGAAGATACCATTGAAATATTTGACAAAGCAGACCGATTGGAACAATATGTTCTTGAGTCAGTTCATGAGCGTCGGGATAATTCCCGTTTTCCTGTTATGATTGACATTACGGCGGTAAAAAACCATCGCGATAAGCTACAGTATTACATTATCAATTTGCAGGACATTACACAAAGGAAAAAGCAGGAATACGAGATTGCACAAATGCTCAAAAACGAACAGTCTATGAACGAAGAGCTTCGTTCAAGTGAAGAGGAGGTGAGGCAAACGCTGCAACAAACGGTAAATCTGAAAGAAAATCTGGAGGAAAATCAGAAGCAGTTTTTGAGTTTTATTGATGGCGCTTCTGATTTTGCCATTCTAAAGGATCAAAACCTCAGGTATCTTATGGTAAATAAAGCTTTTGCCGATTTCTACCATCTCACACCTGCACAAATAATCGAAAAAACAGATCATGAATTTGCCCCGGAATCCATTGCCCGGGAGGAGCAGGAAATGGACATGAAAGTAATCCAAGAGAATTTGCCTGTTATTTACGAAAGAGAAAATGATGGATTCATATTCGAAACACGTAAATTCCCTGTTTATTACAACAATAATCAGATAGGTCTTGGCGCTTTTATCAGGGATATTACCCGACAACGAATTGTCGAACAACAGGTGCAGGAAAACGAGCAAAGGTTCAAGACTTTGCTGGAAAACAGCTATGATCTCATAACCCTGCTGGATAAAAACGGGGTAATAAGCTATTGCACGGATGCCATCAATAGCCTGACAGGATTTTCAAATATTGAGGTAACGGGCAATCACTTTTCCCAATATATTCACCCGGAGGAAAGAACACTCTTTTTGCAGAAGTTGGAAAAACTGGTGCAGTCAGGTAACGAACCCTTACATATCCATCATCGGTTCAGTCACAACACTTCAGGGTATAAAAACATAGAAACAATAGCCACCAACCATCTCAGAAATCCCCTAATCAATGCCATTGTGCTCACCAGCAGAGACGTATCGCTGGAGCATCAAAGCCGGGAATTGAAAAAGAACATTTCTATTGCCCAAAAATCAGCAGAGATAAAACAGCAGTTTCTGGCCAACATGAGCCATGAAATCCGCACACCCATGAATGGGATTGTGGGAATGATTGAGTTTCTGATGAAAACTACCCTTGATCATACGCAGCTGGACTATGTTCAAACCATCAAATCTTCAGCCGATTCGCTACTCAATATTATCAATGATATTCTCGATTTTTCCAAAATTGAAGCAGGGAAACTATCCATCAATCCGACACCCGTAAACATCCGAAGATTTGCAGAGGAAGCAGCCAAAATTTTCGCTGCACTGGTAAAGCAGAAACAACTGGAGTTTGTTCTTTTTGTGGATGAGTCAATACCGGAGTATCTTAACATTGACCCCATCAGACTCAACCAGGTATTGTCAAATCTTCTGTCAAACGCTATCAAGTTTACTCCTTCCGGCGTGGTCACCCTGCGGATTTTGCCCGATAAAATTACCAATGACACAGTGAATCTTAGGATTGAAGTGCAGGATACAGGCATTGGCCTGACAGAGCAAGAACAGGAAAGGCTTTTTACACCTTTTACCCAGATTGATTCTTCCCTTACCCGCTCACAGGAAGGTACCGGCCTTGGACTTACCATCAGCCAGAGAATCATGGAGCTTATGGGGGGAGAAATTGGCATTATCAGCAATAAAGAGAAAGGGGCATTGTTTTGGGTTACTTTACCTGCTGAAATTTCCGAGCTTGAAAAAGTAAAGAACTTCATACAGAAACATGAAGTTGGCAAAAAAAAGCCTCTTGGCATCCATGTGCTGCTTGTTGAAGACAAGGTGGTAAACCAGAAAGTATTCAAGCTTATGCTGGAGTCTATGGGATGTGCTGTTACCATAGCCTCTGATGGTCAGCAAGCGATAAGCCTGATTGAAAATCACAAAAAAAATGATCCTGACATCTCTGCGGCTTTCCAGATTATTCTTATGGATATTCAAATGCCAGTCATGGATGGTGTAACAGCCACCAAAATAATCCGCAGCAAACACCCGGAATATAAAATTATCATTGGGCTCAGTGCCAATGTTTTCACTTCTGAGGTAGAAGGATTTCTTCGCAGCGGACTCGACGACTATATCGTTAAACCTGCCAAATCAGATGAGTTATACAAAAAGCTGCTTTACTGGTCCGAAAAACGTGAAACGCAGAAAAAAACACCCGGAAAATATTCTGTTCAGCTTATTGATAAGCTAACAAAAGAACTGGTATTTGAAAGGCACAGTCTTGATATAATAAAGGCTCAGTCAGAAAATAACAGCATGGTGCTCCAGGAGCTATTCTCTTCCTTTTATGCTGATGCCTTAGAACTGGTAAGCAACATTGAATCGGAACTGGAAAAAGAAGACAACAAGGCTATGGATTATTTAAATACACTGCAAAACATAGCCAGGAGCATGGGTGCAATGCAGATTTCCAAAACGTGTGAGGCACTCTCGGAAAACCTGAAGCATCCCACCATTCCCCATGAAAAAATCATTGAGTTTCTCAGGGAGTCTATTCAGAGATTTGTTAGCGCCATTAAAGATGCAAAATAAGCCAATGCTTCAGAAAACACTAATTTTCCGGACCTGCTTATTGTTACCAGACTGCACTTTTAACAGGTAAGTGCCCGGTGCATAACCCGATACATTAAGCTTATACTCAGATCCAGAGGCAGTTTCACGCAATAACATCTGTCCCATGGAATCAAAAAGATAAATGTAATCCATAGAGGCATTCATTCTGACAGTGAGGATATCACGGACGGGATTTGGATAAACTATCACATTATCCTCCTTAATTGCCTGGTCGGGTAATTCAGCAACAAAAGTTCCGTGATCAAGGTATATGTGCGCTATGGCAGGTGCTGACAAGCTATACCCATCAAAAACAGTATAAGTAAAACTATCATAAAGCTGACTTCCACCATTAAAGCGATAGGTAAATGAACCATCGAGATTGAGCTGCACGCTTCCGTGTGCGGGCGGATCAAGCACCAGGGCCTGCATAAAATATCCATCCAAATCAAAATCATTGGCCAGCACGCCGCTATCAGCATCCACCCAGGCAGGTTCCCCATCCAGGAAAAGTAAAAAGGAATCACATACGGCAATGGCCCTGTTGTTGAATTCATGCAGCCGGTCCTTCATTACCCAATAGCTGCCTTTAATGTATTCTTCGGCTTCAAGGGCATGATTCCAGTTTTCCCACAAGAACCTGTCGGTCGGAGCAAATTCTTCATCCTGGTAAAAAACCGAGAGGGCAATGCCATCGGATATGGTGTCCTGCCATCCGGGGACATCTTGATAATTATGAAAAACCACATACTCACTGGGATCAACAAAATGCAACAATGACCATGGGATGCGGATGTGGATTTTATCCGTAAAAATGGTTACGGCATCTTTGGAGTTTTCCGGCAAAAAACCAAAGTTTACCTGCAGGTTGCCAATGTATTGGATATCCTGATCAAACTCATTGATTTTCCACCTTACCAGTCGCCACGGAGCACCGTCGGTGGGGATGGAGTGGTATAGCTGCTCCGGGGCAGAAACTCCGTGAAAAATCCCATAAAGGTCATAGGCCTCCGTTACATACAATTTTGCCGAATGATTGGTAATATGAAGAACAAACTCAGCCCTGTTTTCAACCACATGCCCCGAGGGAAGGATGGATTCTCCCAGTGTTGCATCGTATGTATCAAGCGAAATCCATAACTCTTCAAGAGGACCCAGCATTTCTTTCATCTGCAGGTGGATATGGAAAAAGTCAAAATCTGCCGCAGCTTCTATCCTTTCAATAAAGCAATCATCACAAAACTCTTCCAGCAGGTTGAGAGCCAATGGCCGCTGGAAACCAATGAGTCCATAATTTTGTTCTGCTGCAGTAACATTATGCCACAGCACTCTCCTGTCCATAAGATAATCAATATGATCCGTCACCCATGTACGTTTGAACCATTCATCCATCCAGGCAAACTGCATTCCACCGCCACACATGGCAGATTCCATGGTTTTGAGCATTCTGATGTTGGCTTCACCCTGCCCGTAATGGTCAAAACCTCCATGATGCATTCCACTGGTTGCGTAATGCGCTTTCCCCCAGCTGGAGGGCACACCATACTCAGCAATTATCAAGGGAAATTGATTGTAGTGTTCTTTCAGAAAAGTAAGATACCCTAAATAGCTGTTGGGGCCATAATCGTCTGAAAATCCAATGTAATTGGGGTCATAACTGATATAGTCAGGATAATAGGGATAGGCATGATAGCTGGCAAAATACCCAGCGGGAGCATCATGTAGCTGCAATTTGCTCATATCAATAGAGATGGTGTCTTCCCAGGGGTTCCATTCTTCGGGATGATCGATGGGGTCAAGGGTAGGCCAGCTGCTGAAGCTTATGGGTCGCTGTGTGGCGTAATTGGCAAACTCATAGCTCACCAGGTGATCGAGTTTGGAAACAACCCAGCTTTCAGTGGGGGAAGCATCCTCAATGGCAAAGTGCTGTCCTGAAAAAGCATTGTCGCCGGCATGAAGATAATTGGTATAGAGTACTTCCCCGGGATGTACTTCCCGGCCAATAATATAGCCCATATTCCAACGGGAAACATCGGCAGTATAGTTGCCCCAGGCCTTGCCCGGGCGTTGTGCTATGGTACGGTTGCCATGAACACAGTCCACGTTTTCTTCGATCTCCTGCAAAAAAGATTCGGTAAGGAAATACAGGTCCTCTTCATAGCCTTCCAGTTCTTCCTCCAGCCATACTCCCTGGAAAAAGAACAATGGATTATGCTTGTTGGCCAGGTTGAACGAATCCAGCACCTCATAAAAATCAGGATAATGCAATGTATAAAGCCTCACATTGTTAAAACCGGCATCGTTAATCATCTGTAACCACCTCCCGTATTGCTCACGGCTTACTTCAAGCTCACCGGGAAATTTCCCCGGCAATGAAACCCCAAGATTCATCCCTTTTAAAAATATGGGCTCATAATCCTGGCCGCTCCAGATGGTAAGGTGGGTTGTATTGGTACTAAAGGGAACAGGATTCTCAGGACCGCAACCGGCATAGATTCGTATGTTGCTCAAAATAATAACCATAAGGATCAAAATCCGGGAAATCGAAGTAGAAATTTGCATTTTTACAGGCTTTTATAATACACAGATTTGGGGAAAAACAATTGCTTTAATCAGAACAGATAAAGATAGTTGAAAGAAACCTAAAGAATAAAACAAATCTATAAATTGCCTGATTTTTTTCACATTCCGTGAGTACACATACAATAGCATCATTGGTAAATCCTCTTTGCAACAAGCCAATTGCTTTGTCATAGTGCTAATGGGTATGATTTTGCAAAAGAATTAACAAAAAAAATAAAAAAACCTTTCTGTTCTATTCAAAAAAACAATTAATATTGCAGGTTAAGGGGTAGATTTTGATTACAGAGCAATAAACAGGACCGCAGACCATTATTTTTCCAAACCAAAGCCACCAAAATGCCATGCAGGATTCATTCAGTATGACGAAAACCAAACAGGAGATCATTGATTCGTATCATGCTTTTATTGACTATTACACACAAAAACGGGATATTGCTTCAATCGTGCAGTTATTCTCACCCAACATTACCAATATTGGCTCTGGTGAAGATGAATTAACCCTTGAGTACAACTCTGTAGTTGAGATATTTAAAAGGGATATGGAGCAATGCCCTTATCCGCTTTCCTATACCGAAAAACAGCTGAAAGTAACGGTAATGACTCCCAATCATGGTGTTCTTGTTTCAAGCTTTGATACAAGCACCATCATCAGCAATATGCCCCATAAGACAAAGGGCTGCAGGTTCTCAATGTTTTGGGAAAAAACAGCAAAGGGATGGTTAATAGCTCATATTCACCTTTCCAGGGGTGAGGTCTCTTTAAAAACAGGTGAATCATATCCCCTTTCTGAAATCAAAGAAAAAAATGCTACCCTTGAAAAACTTGTCAATAAAAGAACCCGGGAATTGTGCCAGCTCAATATTGAACTTTCAGAAGCCAACAAGGAGATAAGTGAAATAAAACAACGTTTTGAAACCATCTTTGAGAAAGCCGGCGACGGAATCATTATTGAAGACTGGGAAAAACAAGAATTCTTCATGATCAACCAGCGAATATGCCATATTCTTGGCTATTCCAAAGAAGAAATGCAGCAACTATGGATTACTGATTTGCTGCCTTGTGAAGATTTTGAAGTTTCCATGCAACGAATCACAGAAGAAGCCGATGGTGCAAGAACCATTGCCGATGACATCCCTTTGATTTGTAAAAACAAAGAATTAAAATATTTCGATATCACCTCCCAAACCATTAAAATCAGGCAAAAAACATATCGTGTAAGCCTTTATAGAGATATCACCGAACACAAAAAAACAGTATTGCTCAAACAACAGGCTGAGGTTGCCCGTAAAGCATCAGAATCCAAAAACCTCTTCCTGGCCAATATGAGTCACGAAATAAGAACTCCCGTTACAGGGATAATGGGAATGAGCGATGTACTCTCAAAAACAGAGCTTACCACGCAACAGTCCGAGTACCTTTGCATCATCAAAGACTCATCAAAAATACTTCTTACATTAATTAATGACATCCTGGATATTTCCAAAATTGAGGCAGGGAAACTGGTGCTGAAAAACGAAAGTTTCAGGATTGACGAACTCATTGACAAAATCAAAACGCTGGCCCACCCGGGACTACTCAATAACAACAATAAAATTCAAATCTATATAGACCCGGAGTTGCCCAAATACATCAATGCAGATAAAGTCAGGCTGGAACAAATACTAATGAATCTTCTCAACAATGCTATCAAATTTACCAGGAATGGCTCCATTTCTATCAATGCAGAAAAGGTTCAAGATCACAGTCACAACACCCAATTGAAGGTAACAGTTTCTGATACCGGAATAGGGATATCAGAATCAGATCAGGAAAGGCTGTTTCAGAAATACCAGCAGATAGACACTTCACTTTTGCAACCTGCTGATGGTACAGGGCTGGGATTGTACATCTGTAAGCAGCTTATCTCTCTCATGGGAGGAACCATCGGAGTGCAAAGCACCGTGGGCCAGGGAAGCCATTTCTGGTTCCATATTCCCTGCAGGGAATCCAATGCTGAATCAAAAATAATAACAGAACTCAATGGCAGCGTCGATGTACAGCTGGGCTTAAATGTTTTACTGGTAGATGACAAAAAGGTAAACCTGCAGGTGATATCATTAATGCTTCAAACAGCCAATTGCAAAATTGACACTGCTTTTAACGGTATTGAGGCATTGGAAAAATTCAATCCTCAAAAACATGAAGTTGTATTAATGGACATTATGATGCCTTTGATGGATGGCATAACCGCCATGAAAGAGCTGAGAAAAAAACACAACAATTTACCACCTATAATCGCTATTACTGCCAATGCCATGGCCGGGGATAAGGGCAAGTATCTTAAGGAAGGATTTGACGCTTACATCACAAAGCCCCTGACCCTAAACAAGCTTACCTCTGAGCTTCTCGACCTGGGTATACTGGAAAGAAAAAACAACGGACAGTAAGCTGTTTTTTAACTATTCCGTTTGAGCACTTCTTTAACCAGTTGCTGATAGTCAAAAGCGCCATTGCTTGAAGGCTGGTAGCTGAAAATATCGCACCCCTCGTTTGGGGCTTCAGCAAGCGCTATATTGTTTCTTATTTTGGTTTTGAATACTTTTTCGCCAAAATGCGATTCAAGGGTTTCCATGACATACCGGTTCAAAACCTTTCGTCTGTCGAACTGGGTAATAAAGATTCCGGTTATTTCCAGTCCGGCATTGAGGCGGCTTTTAATTTTATCTACCAATCCCAGAAGGTTTCCAATCCCCTGAAGTGCAAGAAACTGTGCCTGCATAGGGATATAGACTTCATGGGCTGCTGTAAAAGCATTGATGGTGAGCAATCCCAGCGATGGAGGGCAATCTATCAGTATAAAGTCATATTCGTTTTCAACAGGCGCCAGTAACTCTTTAAGGATAAACTCGCGTCCTGCTTCCGAAGCAAGCTCAAGCTCAGCACCGCCAAGGCCTGCAGAGGCAGGTGCCAGGAAAAGGTTTTTCCTGATTTTTACCGTCTGTAAAGCCGCAATCCCTTTCATTGCCTCATAAATACCCGTTTCAGGCTCATGAACACCAAGGCTTTGGCTCATATTGGCCTGGGGATCCATATCTATAAGCATCACTTTTTTCCCTTTCAGGGCAAGACCTGCCCCTATATTGATGGCAGATGTGGTTTTTCCTACACCCCCTTTGTGGTTGCTGATGGCAATAATTTTTCCCATATTACGAGTATTTATCCTTTGGTTCTGATTAACAGACTGCAATGATAGCAGTTTTTTAAATCAGACCAAAGATTTTTTTCTGTTTTCCGGAAAGCCAGGAATTTTGCAAGTATGAATAAACCCGTAGACTTTTGCCAATCACCGTCAGGTTCAGCTTGCACATCAATCTAATAATCTGTTAACCCAATAACTTAATAACCAAAAAATCCTTAGTTTTGTCATAGTATAAACCATTAATTCTGAAACAATGCCCAATACACTCTATACCGACCATAAAAACGCAAAACAGGTAATTGACAAATGCGAAGCATGTTATATGGGTATGATTGATGAAAACAACATGCCTTATGTACTCCCTTTTAACTTTGGATACGAAAATGAAACCATATACCTGCACTCTGCACCATTTGGAAAAAAAATGGAGATTTTGAAAAACAACCCGCAGGTATGCGTTAATTTCAGCACAGACCATTTGCTGTTTCACCGTCATGAGCAGGTAGCCTGCAGCTATGGCATGCGCTACAGAAGCGTGCTGGCATTCGGTAAGGTTGAGTTTGTAGAGGATTTTGATGAGAAGTTGAAAATCATGAATATCATTATGAAGAAATATACCGGGATGGATTTTGAATACAATGCCCCGGCAATTAACAATGTAGCAATATACAAGGTCAATATTGACAAAATTGAAACAAAAATTTCCAACTATTGAGCTTTGCCGGGTGGCTCAAACTTGTTAAGCGGCGCAGGGTAAATCCTTTTTTGAACCACTTTCCACAGTTCAATGATTATCAAAGCTGAAAGGATACCGACAATAGCACCTCCGATGAGATCACCCGGATAATGCACACCAAGATACATGCGACTGTAAGTCTTCATGGTAGCCCATGTAAGCAAAACAGGGGCAATATATTTGATTTTACCTCTGAGCAGATGAATCATGAAAACTGCCAGTGCAAATGAGTTGGCCGCATGAGCCGAAACGAAACCAAATCGCCCTCCTCTTTTGCCATAAACAATATGCACCAAATCTGCCAGATTTTCATCGCGCGAAGGCCGGAATCGCTGAAAGAAATCTTTCATTAACCCGGTAAGCTGATCCGTTATGGTTATCAACAAAGCGACCATAATCAGTATCATCAGGGTTTGCCACCCATAGTGCTTTTTGCAAAACCACAACAAAAGCACATACAAGGGGATCCAGAAAAACTTCTCACTGATATAATACATGACAGGATCGAGCCAGGGAGCATGCAACCCGTTGAAAAAGAGAAAAAGGTCTCTGTCTAACTGCATTAAAAACTCAAGCATATTTATCCGGGATATTTATTAAGGGAATATACGGATGACACTCCAATCTGTAATTATTTCTTTAGTCCTCAGGGTTATGATTGAGTGTTTTCCAGAGGAGATCCTTTAATTCTTTAATTCCCTGCTGGGTATGAGATGAAATCATTACATAAGGCAGGTCCGGGAGTTCTTCCTTTAATTCATCAAGCATTTGCTCGTCGGCCATATCGCACTTTGTCACAGCCAGTAATCGTTGTTTATCCAACAACTCAGGGTTGTACATTTTCAGCTCGTTGAGCAGTACGTCATATTCCTTTTTCACATCATCACTATCCACCGGTATCATAAACAAGAGAACAGAGTTTCTTTCAATGTGACGCAGGAACCTGTGCCCCAAACCGCGACCTTCATGCGCACCTTCAATGATTCCCGGTATATCGGCCATTACAAAAGACTTCTGGTCGTAGTAGGGTACCATGCCCAGGTTGGGTACAAGGGTAGTAAAAGGGTAATCGGCGATTTCGGGTTTGGCTGCTGAAACCACAGAAAGCAAAGTAGACTTACCTGCATTGGGAAAACCCACCAGGCCCACATCGGCAAGGATTTTCAGCTCCATGATAACGGACAATTCCTGTTCAGGTTCACCAGGCTGTGCATAGCGGGGAGTTTGATTTGTGGAAGATTTGAAATGAATATTACCCAAACCTCCTCTTCCTCCCTCCAGCAACACCACCTCCTGATCGTGTTCTGTTATCTCGGCTACAATTTCACCTGTTTCAGCATTCCGTGCAAGGGTACCCAGGGGTACCTCTACAAACACATCGTTGCCCTGGGCTCCGGTTTTGCCCTGTCCCTTGCCTCCCGTGCCCGATTCGGCAATCACATGCCGGGTGTAGCGAAGATGAAGCAAGGTCCATAAATGGCTGTTTCCTTTTAATATGACATGTCCGCCTCGTCCGCCATCGCCACCATCAGGACCACCTCTGGGTACGTATTTGGCGCGCAAAAAATGCATCGAACCGGCACCGCCCTTTCCTGAACGGCAATATATTTTTATGTAATCAACAAAATTTGAAGCCAATGTTTTGGGGGTATTTAATGGTTTTTACTGTGCTACTAACTTAATTATTTCATTCTTCATCAGATAATGATCAATTACCCTGCTTATTCTTTCTGCAACAACCTTAACGGGAGCCATACCACTTATACAGGAAAGTTTGCCCTGTTTCTGATAGTATTCTTTCATTGGAAGTGTTTGCTTCTCATACACCTCCATGCGCCTGAGGATAATCTCTTCATTGTCGTCCAGACGGCCGGAATCCTCCGCCCTTCCCATCATACGGCTGATAAGCTCCTTTTCATCCACCATCATAAAAAAAACGATGCTGATGGGTATATCCTTTTTTATCAATAGCTTGTCGAGCATTTCAGCCTGATAAACTGTACGCGGGAAACCGTCAAACACAATACCTGCAGCATCCTGATATTGCAAAGCTGCCCGGTAGATTTTTCTCAAAACCATAAAGTCTGGAACCAACAACCCGTTGATCATATAATTGGCAAGCTCATATCCAATCTTAGTGCCTTTTTTAACTTCGTTACGAAAAAGCTCACCTGAGGAAAAATGCACCAGGTTATACCTGCAGGCCACCCGCAAAGATTGAGTGCCTTTCCCACTTCCGGGAGGACCAAATAGTATCAGGTTGAGCATGGTAAACAGTGTTTTTTATTACCATAATGAGAGGAATTTACCTACTCCTCAATTCTATAAATATCTGCAAGATTTCGCCCCAGACCATCATAGTCCAGACCATAACCCAGAATAAAATTACGGGGAATTTCTATCCCGATATAGTCAGGTTTGATATCCGTTCTGACGGCCTCAGGTTTAAACAACAAAGTGGCCACTTTCAAATGACTGGGATTGTATTGTTTGAGATCTTCCAGCAAATGTTTCACAGTAATCCCACTGTCAATAATATCTTCAAGTATTACAACACTTCGTCCTTCAATATCATCACTTAATCCAATCAGGGTTTTCACCTCCTCGGTTGATTCGGTTCCCTTGTAAGAAGACAAACGGATAAAGCTAATCTCGCAAATACCTTCATAAACTTTCATCAAATCAGATGAAAACATAAAAGAGCCATTGAGTACACATAAAAACAAGGGCTTTTCATCAGCAAAATCTTTATAAATGGCATCTGCAATATTTCCTACTGCCTTCAGGATGTTCGATCCGTCAATATATTTGACAAAATACTTGTCGTGAACTTTAATCCTGTGGGGTGTTTGTGTCTGATAAGTCATTTTACTGTGTTTTTTTCAATCCGCTAAAGTACAAAATTAAGCCTTTGCTAATGGCTCCGGTTGAAGATTTTATGAAAAATATTAACATTTCTCAAATCCCAATAGTGGCGGGGTCACTTGGAGTGGCCCCGTCACCTGCAGCAATACCCAAAAGTGACGGGGTGACTACAGCTCACCCCGCCACTAAAAAGCACTTCATTTAGTCCGGAGGCGAACCTCAGTCGCCACCGCACGAGACCCCTTGCCCGGTCGGGACTCCAAGCTCCCGTCCGGGCTATTGCGCAAGATTAGTGGACGGACGAGCCGGAAGTCGTCTGAGCAAAGTGCTGAAAATAGTGGCGGGGTCACTTGGAGTGGCCCCGTCACCTTTAGCAAATCACTTAAAAGCATAGAATTAATTACTTTTGCACAAAAGAATAAAATGCAAAAAATAGGACTACTCTCTGATACACACAGTTACTTCCACCCGGAGCTACCGCGAATTTTTAAGGATTGTGATGAAATATGGCATGCCGGTGATTTTGGTGACTGGAAAATCATTGAAAAACTCAAAAGTATTAAACCTCTCAGGGGTGTTTACGGAAACATTGACAGTACCGACATAAGAACAGATTTCCCGGAGCTGCTCAGATTTCGGTGCGAAGAGGTGGATGTATTAATGACCCATATCGGAGGCTATCCGGGCAACTATGCTCCCGCCATAAGGCCAATCATGAAAACAAATCCCCCAAAACTCTTTATCAGCGGCCATTCGCACATCCTGAAAATTATTTTCGATAAAAAACACAACTGCCTGCATCTCAATCCCGGAGCTGCAGGCAGGTATGGTTTTCACAAGGTCATAAGTTTGCTTCGTTTTACCATTGATGGCCCCAATATAAAAGATATGGAGGTGGTTGAACTTCCCAGGGAGAGCAAATCATAACTGATTCATAAGTTCCCGGATTGCCCTGTCAAGCTGTGGCATTCGGTTGTGCAAACGGTCATGAAAAGTTTCCGGCACCACAATGTCGGGTGCCACTCCGGTAAACTCCAGGTTTTTGCCATCCAGGGTATAACAGCCCCAGCTGGGCAAACGGCAAAAAGAACCATCCACAAAAGATTTTCCTGAAGTAAAAATGATCCAGCGATAAGTCTCCATGCCAATAATTTTGCCCAGTTCCAGCTGCCTGAATCCTTCGGCTGTCATTTCAGCATCGCTCAGACTGCGTTCATTGATGGTCAATACCATGGGTTTGGCCGACGGGGCAAAATTGGGTTGGGGAGCCATTTCTCCTCCCCGGTATTTCCATGCCAGATAAGGACGTTGTGATAAAAACTGAAGGACATCATTATGCACATTCCCTCCCCTGTTGAAACGCAAATCAAACAGCAACGCATCTTTGCGTTCAGCATAGGTAGTCATGTCGATTAAAAACTGTTCCAGTGCCTGGGCTGACATGTTTTTCATGTAGACGTATGCAATCCGGTTTTCAGATTTTTCACGAACATATTCACGATTCTCCCTTATCCACTCATCATAGAGCAAATTGTTGATTTGACCGGGGGTGTGCGAACGGGTAAGAACCTGCACCTCATCTCTCCCCCTTCTGAATGTCAGCTCCAGCTCTTCCGGGCGGGAAGCAAAATAAAAGTACCGGTTGCGATTTTCAGTGTTTTCAACACTTACACCATTTACGGCCAGCAATATATCTCCCGGCAATACTGGTTTTTCAGTCAAATCAAGATGAGAGCCTGTAACCACACGTTCAACCACCCATGGATTATCTCTCTGAAATACAATTCCTGTTTCGGCCGTTTCCCCTTTAAAAAATGGCTCTTCCTCCTTTCCCGACCCTGAAAAGCCCATGTGAGAGGCATTGAGCTCGCCCAGCATATCGTTGAGCAAAGTCCTCAGGTTATCCCGACTGCGCAAATGTGGCAAAAACTGCTCATAGTAGGCAAGGGTTGCTTTCCAGTCAACACCATGGAAATCTTCGTCATAAAAGTTCTCGTCCAATGTGGCCCAGGTCTCGAAAAACACCTGCGAAAACTCTTTCTTCAGGTTCCGGCTAAAGGTATGATCAAAGTCAATAGCCTCCATTTTATTGCCTTTGACATCAATTTCCCGGATATTTCCGCTTGCCAGCACCCAATAATTATCTTCCACCTTAACAATCAGCGGGTTCATACCCGGGCTTGGTCCTGCAATTCTTTCTGTCTTATCATCTTCAAAAGGTTTTAATTCCCTTTTCCACAAGGCCAGTTCTCCTTTGTCATGATTAGAGACAAAAAACAACACTTGCCCTTCTTTTGCCTTGTAAACTTGTGGAGACCACTGCACGCCACCACTTACAGGTATTTGCTCCCAGCGTTCTTCTATTCTCTCCCAATCGATCAAAATGGAGGGAGGAAGCGTATCATTCTCATTCTTTTCATCGAATAGTTCTGCAAATGCAGCTTTACGAAAAGGGCTGGCAAACCGGTGCAGGGCAATCCTGTAAATACTGTTTTGAGTATTGCCCGTGGGGTAGTGAGGATTTACCCTGTCAGAAGAAAAATAAATATACTTGCCACAAGGTGACCACCAGGGCTGACGCTGCGTTACACCTGATTGGGTAAGATTAAACGTTTCTCCGGAGGCAATGTGATGAATCATTACATCCTGTTCAAAACTACGAATTGCGGTAAAAAGAATATATTCGCCATTGGGAGAAAAGGTGGGATTGGAATTCTGAAAACCCCACAATTCATCGGTTACAATCACCCTTGAGGTAAAGGACTCCAGGTCTGCAATTGTAACTTCGTTGCGCCCGGAAAGATAAACCGCTTTTTTCCTGTCATGGCTGAGTGCCAGCGCCCTTGAATTCTGCTCCTTGTTTTCTATCTGTCTTTCTCTTCCATTGCCATCGGCAGCAATGGTAAAAAGGTTGGCCCAACCATTGTTTGTGCGAATATACAGAAGTGATTTGCTGTCGTCGAGCCATTTCACTTCCAAAACACGTTCTTCAGGAAGAACGGGCATCTGTCGTACAAATTTCCCCTCCATATCAGAAACAAACAACTCACCGCGTGAAACAAAGGCAAGCTTTTTCTTGTCCGGGGAAACGTCAAACCAGGTTATGTTTCCCTTTGTCTTGAAACTCTGGTCTACAGCCAGGTTGGGAGCCTGAAAAAGACGCACCTCCGGAGCAAAGGTTTCTCCTGTGGAAACTTCATAAACATATAGCTGGTAATCTTTTTCAAAGGCCACAATGCTTCCGTCTGCACTTACCTGTGGTGAACGGATGGACCGCGGAAAGCTGGTAAGCTGCGTTTTTTCGCCATCGCTGAAAGTGTAGAGATTGTATTCACCATTGTATTCATCCGAAGCAAAGAATATATTTCCCTGTCGATCTATTGAAGGCCACAAATCCTGCCCTTCAAAATCCGTGAGGTTAATAAATTCGTCTGTGTCAGGATTGTAAGACAAAATGTCGGGCCGGTGCTCACCTTTATAGCGCTTACGTTGCGGAAACGTAAGGCTTTCCCAGCTTTCGGTAAAGATGAAAGCGCCAGTTAAAGGATGTTCGATCAGCTGATGTTCTATATTAAAGTAATGGTCAAAAAGCCGGAAGGGTGTGCCTCCATCAATGGAAACCCTGAAAACCGAGCTCATATTCTCCCGGGAGGAATGGAAGTAAATGCTTTGGGAATCCCATGACCATGAATTGACCTCATCAGCACCCTGATGCCAGGTGAGCTGTCTTATTTCACCGCC
This sequence comes from Bacteroidota bacterium, assembly GCA_007694165.1. GTDB lineage: Bacteria > Bacteroidota > Bacteroidia > Bacteroidales > UBA7960 > SKVR01. The sequence goes on along the minus strand of RECE01000255.1, from coordinate 1,151 downwards.
CCTGGCGGGCATCACGTGTACATTGGCATTGCGATCTCGGGTAGAGGTGAAGGCAATCCATTGTCCGTCGGGCGAAAACCGGGGGGCTGAAACTATGCCATCCAGAGCGGTTAGCCGGTAAGCAGTTCCTCCAGATGCTGGTACTTGCCAAAGGTCATTTTCATAAACAAAAACAATGGTTTGCCCATCAGGCGAAACCGCAGGCTGAGAAACAAAATATGCTTGCTCATTGGCGACTAACGAAAAAAAAGTGACAAGCAAAAAAGCCATCACCATAAAAAGGTATTTATTGTTCATGTTTTAGAGGTTTAAATTTGGTGGGCTAAAATAGTAAAAAAAAGAGTGGATTGGTGCTACTATCATAAGTTGTCTTTACAAGGGGGGGGCAATGGCTAAGTCTTTACCCAATTCAGGCTTTCATCCGAAAGATACTGGTGGACGGGATTCAGATTGCAATACATCGCAGGGTATCGCTTAGTGAGTATAACCGAAAAATGCCTGACGGATAAATTGGAAGACTTTATTGAAGAAATACAATCCCTTAAAAGACTAACAAATTTGAATTTAAATCATTAAATTTGTAAGAGACAAAACAATGGAAAATATGCTTGCAGTAAACGGAATATACGATGGTAAAAACATCCGGCTTACAGAAAAAGTAACCGAGAAAAAGAAATACAGGGTTGTTGTAACTTTTATTGAAGAGTTGGAGCCAAATGAGGATATGGTGCGTGATCTTTCCTCTCAAACCAAAGGATTGGAGTTCTGGGAGGATGAAAGGGAAGATGTTTATCAGGACTATCTGCAAAATAAAGATTAGACGATGAAAATTGGTGATATTGTCCTAATACCTTTTCCTTTTGCGGAATTGACAAACATAAAAATTAGACCTGCAGTTGTTATTTCCGAAACAGCAGACCAATACAAGGATGTTGTTGTTTCTGCCATTAGTTCGGTAGTCCCTAAGCAATTATCCAGGCGAGAAATAGTTTTACAACCCAATCTGATAAATATGTTACGGGTGCAATCTGTTATAAAAGTTGACAGGATTGTCACTTTAAAGAGAGAAGATAAGATAGCGGATTTAGGTAAACTATCAAATTCAGAAGTATCTGAATTTAAAGCCATTTTAACGGAAATGATAAAATAAA
>RECE01000382.1 GCA_007694165.1 Bacteroidota bacterium | reverse complement strand
AGGCTGCAAAAAAAGCCTTTGAAGAGAAGGGATGGGGGAAATAGGGGGACACCCATTTTGCAAGGCACAAACTAATAACCACGTCTCTTAGTTAGTTTTAGAGACAACATCCAAAAAACAATAAAAACCGGCAGTTTCTCCAGCAATTGAGATTTCTCACAAAACCATGTCATCACGGTGGGCGTGAAACTCATCAAGGCAGTTTCTCCAGCAAATGAGATTTAGCTTCGCTGCTACTTCGTGGTCTCACCCGCAAGCGGGTTCGAAATGACAAGTTTGCAGAGAGAGTGGGGAGGAGAAGAAAAAGGGGCGCTTCGCGCCCCTTTTTCTTCTCCTCCCCCAAACAGCATTAGTCTGTCATTTCGAATGCGCAGCATGAGAAATCTTAAGAGATTTACTCTTCTTTTTTGTCCTTATCCTTGATTCCAAAGGTTTTTTCGATCTTCAGAAAGCGAATGATAATGAAGCCGGGAATCGTGCACAGCACTACCCAGATAAAGAAATTCTGGTAGCCGATGATCTCCTGTATCCAGCCCGATATCATACCCGGTATCATCATCCCCAAAGCCATCAATCCGGTACAAATGGCAAAGTGGGCTGTTTTATGTTTCCCATCGGAGAAGTAAATCATGTAAAGCATGTAGGCTGTAAATCCAAATCCATAGCCAAACTGTTCCAGGGCCACCGAGCCTGAGATAAGCCAGAAGCTTACAGGCTGGCTGTAAGACAGGTACACAAACACCAGGTTGGGCAGGTTCATGGCAATGGCCATGGGGAAAATCCAGAATTTGAGCCCCTTTTTGGAGGCCATCAATCCTCCCAGGATACCCCCCAGGGTGAGGGCCAGGATGCCAATGGTACCGTAAACAATGCCTACCTGACCGGTGGTAAGCCCCAGTCCGCCGATTTCACGGGGGTCGAGCAGGAAGGGAGATGCCATCTTTACAATCTGCGCTTCTCCCAAACGGAACAGCAACAGAAATGCCAGGGCCGGGCCAATGTTCTCTTTTCTGAAAAAGGAACCGAAAGTTTGAAAGAATTCATAAAATACCCCTTTGCCATCCTGCTGAATGGTAGCCATATCATTTGCCGGACGTGGCAAAGCAATTTTGTGGTAGATAAAGAATCCAAGAAACAGCAAAGCAAGAATAACGAAGGTAAGGGTCCATGCCAGGGGAATATTGCCTGACCTGCCTTCAAAATAAGCAGTAGCCCGGGTATCCAGCTTTGGGTCAAGCTGAACCAGCAGCCAGGCTGTTTCATGCTGATTCTGGCTGGTAAATACCAGGCGGTCTCCTCCCACGAGTCGCACACTCCCATCGCCGCGGCGGAAGGTAGTGTTAAGCACGATTTCGCGCTCCTCCTCCAGGTAGCCTTCAAGCATGACACCCACCAGGGCAAGGTTGCCCTGATATTCGTCGAGGCTGGTATCCAGGGCCTCATCTCTTCCTATACGCGCACGCAGCCAATCGGCAAAGGGTTGTGAAATGGTCCGTGCCCACCAGCTCACGCTGACCTCAACGGTTTTTTCCTCTTGCGAAAATTCATTGGCAAGATTTTGTGTGATCACGAAATTTTTCAGGCTGTCGGCCTCTTCTTTAGAAATTTGTTGGGTAGAAAGCACAACATCTTCCGAAGTAATTACGAAAGTAAGTTCATCAAAATTACCGGTATTGTCAAAACCGACGGAAGGTCTGATTTCCTGGGCCTGCGGGTCGGCAGTAACGGTGAACCTTACCGGTTCCTGCCCGGTAAAAACCTCAAAGAACCCGGCAAGAATTATAAGCAACCCCTGCCCGGTAATCATGGCAAAACGATAGAAAGTACTTCGAATCCCGATAAAATAGGATTGTTGCCCCTCCTTAAGCCCAAGCATATAAAACCCATCGGCAGCAATATCGTGAGTGGCAGAACTAAAAGCCAGCAACCATAAAAAGGCCAGCGAATACTGGAAGAAAGATGGCAATGGCAGGGTAAATGCAACCCCGGCAAGCCCTGCTCCTACCAGCAGCTGCATGGTTACTATCCACCAGCGTTTGGTTTTGAAGAGATCCACCAGCGGGCTCCACAAGGGTTTAATAACCCAGGGCAGATACAGCCAGCTGGTATAAAGAGCAATGTCCGTATTGGAAACACCCATCCGTTTGTACATAATCACCGAAACGGTCATTACCACTACATAGGGAATTCCTTGTGCATAATATAAAGAGGGAACCCAGCTCCAGGGTGACTTTTTCTTTGTTTTCTCCATAACCTGTAAATTGATTACCCGGGCGGCCCCTTCAGCTCTTCCTGATCAGCAGAACTGCTGAAACCAGCACAACCCATTGATAATTAACAACTAATAATTGATTATTAATAATTCCTCAATATTTTTTCTCCAGAAGCGCACCTTTGAAATAATGGGCAAGGATCTCTTCGTATTTATAGCCTTTTGCCCCCATCACGGCGGCACCAATCTGGCAGAGACCCACACCATGGCCCCATCCGGCGCCGGTAAAGATAAACTTTTGTGGAATACCCTGCTCTATATTTTCTGCTGCTGCTACAAAGGCAGAGCTGTAAAGGTGTGAATCGGAAAATGCTTTGCGGATTTCCAGCTCTTTGCCAATGGTGATGGTTCTTTCCGTTCCGCGGATTTGCAGTTTCACCAGTCGCCCCGACTCGCCCCTCTCCACGGGAATAAGTTCGAGCACCTCCCCTACCTCAATACCAATGCGCTTTTTCAGCAGATCTTTGATTTCCTGTTGGGTAAATTCCTTTTCCCAGCGATAAAAATCAAAGGTTTCCTGGTCGTAATCATTCAAAACCTGCGACAATATTTTTTTGTCGGTGGTATTACAGAATGCTTCGGGGCTATGGGCGATCCATGCGATGGCTTTTTCTTCTGAGTCCAGGTTTGTATCAAAACCTTCAGGTTCTCTGTGATTATCGGTCACCCGGGCCAGGTAGGGATGGTTTACGGGTTCCCATACATTTTCAAACAATTCAGAGATGCCGCCGCAGCATTTGGAGTAGCGGGCATCGCAAATGGCGTCGTTGTAAGTAAGCACCTGTCCGAAGGTTTCATCAATGGCTTTGTTAACGGCCGGGGTAGAAGCTTTGGTGATGCCCTGGTAGCGCTGACAGTGGTCATCGGCGCACACGTGAAAATTCCTGTGGTCCTCGCGATCGTACCAGCGAATATGTTCTGTATCGGTAAAATGGCCGGACACCTGGGGCTTTTCTGCCTTGAGTTTTTCTTCCTTGTCAATCTGTGCCAGGAGCCAGCTGCGGGAAATAACCGCATGGGCTTTCAGCAAATCTTCTGAAGAATTGGCACTCATTTCCGAGCTGATTACGCTTTTAAGGTACTCCTCCAGGGGTAGTACATTCACAGCAGTAAGATGGCCGTTTTCCTCAATGATTTTCAACCCCCCTTTGAAACGCTGATTTTCTTGTCTTTCCCAGTGGAAGTTGATTCCGATAGTCACATCCTTCAGGTCGAAGAAACATGATTTCTCATTCCGGGGGTGAAAAAACAGCGGGAGATCTACAGGCTGGGTAGTATTGTTAAAGGTCAGATGGCATTGCCCGTCGGGTGTGAGTTCAACGGAGCCTTCACCGCTTAGTGCGTCATCAGCAGATGAGCCGGAAAAGCTGCCGTTTAGTTCAAAACGAATTCGGGGTGCGAACATGATCCCTACATGAATTTTTGCTTGCATTGTATTATGGGGTTTTAAAGGTGATACGATTCAGTGGTTCCATTCTTTCAGACTGCCTTTCACGAAGGGGAGGCATCGGATTTCAGTTTCTTTTCCATTCGCCAGAAAACCCTTTCAACACGCGCTTTCACATAATGAGTATAAAACGCTATGGGAGCTACCCAGGGGATAATGGCGGTTCGGTGTCCTTGCAGGCGCATATCCTCCAGGCATCTTTTCAGCAGGATATTTCCCATTCCCATTCCGCGCATATCGGCATGGGTACCCATGGGGCCAAACCAGCCGGTGCCCTTGTTGTTGCCGTTGTGCACCGAAAAAGCCCTCAGTTTCTTGTGGATGAAAGCAATATGGACCGATGGGGGGTTGTCCTTCATGGCCATATCCACCTCATTGTTCCAAAGCTGCCATTCGGCACTGAGCAACTCCCTGATAGCCGGCACATCAGCCATTTCTGCCCTCCGAACTTCCACACCCTTTTCCTTCAGCGCCTCTTCCTCCTTTCGGGTGGACCATTCCATTGCTTCCAGATCTACCCGCATGTTTACTGCTTCGCCGAACTGTTGAAATCCGTGCTTTACAGCAAAACAAAAGGCTTCGGTGTAGCGGGGATCGAGGCCGGGCATGAAATAGTTGAGCGGCACATCGTACCATCGGATAATCCGAGCTCCTTTTTGCACGAGGATTTGCTCTGCCATTTCATACATGCGGCTGCCCAGTTGTTTTCTGCGATGGGATTTATCCACCGCCATGAGTTTCACATAGCCATACTCATCTCCACGGATGCTCCGGCGCACGCAGAAAAGGAAACCCACCGGTTCATTTCCTGCAAAGGCCGTGAAGCAAAGTTCAGGGTCGGCCAGAGGGTCCAGATAAAGCTTTTCTTCCAGCAACTCCGGGTTGATGCTGTCAAAATCCCAGTTGTTGTCAAGAAAACGGGCAATATTTTCCAGATTTTCGGGCCACCCCTGTCGGATGGTGATTTCGTTGGCATCCATAGCAACAAATATTAATGGCTAAAATCAGTGATCAGTTTTTCAAAAGCCTCCTCTTCCCAGGTTACCTGGCGGAAGATATCCACTGCATCTTCAGCGGTAAGTTTTGTAAAATCTTCCTCCCGGGGAGTAATGAGCACACCCCCAAAATCAACAGATGCCGGGCTGAGGAGTATTTGCTTTTCGCCCTCTTCAAAAAACTGCCAGGGGCGATGCAATTTTCTGGGAAAAATGAAGATTTTCCATCTTCCCTGTTCAAAGCTCACCAGCACATTCATCATCGGCTCAGGGTCTGAGGGCAAGATGGCCTTCATCAGCTCATATACCTCTTCAAACCAGTTGCGGAGAAGATTTTTATCATCGCCGTCAAGAATCAGACACTGGCGCAGGTAGTTGCTGAAAACAGAAGCCCTGCACTTGTCTTTCCCTTTGACAATGGTTCTGCTTAGGGTGTGATACTCTTTTTCGATGGGCATGAATCCTTTGTTGCCGGCCTGGAAATGGAAATGATCCGGTGCCGAAGCTCCGCATTTGGGTCCATTATAGAAAACCACAAAGTCCGTGAGGCTTTTGGCAAGGTCGAGCATATCACCCATTCGGCCCTTGATGAGCTGGTCGATGTGCTGCCTGTGTGGGATGGTAAGGTGGCGCGGAAAAATGGGAAAAGGATTCACCAGCACCACATAATCATTTCCAAAGTCGACCCCTTTTTGCTGTTCGGGCAAATTGGGAAGACACAAGAAGCATTTGCGTTCGCTGATAGATTTGGCATCCACTTTAGCAGCTGAAGAATAAATCCTTTCTGCATTGAACTGAACACCCACAGAAACCCTGTTGTCAAAAACAAACTCCCGTTTTTGTGCTTTGTCCAGGCCTTTGTAGTTTTTCTCTGCAAGGTCCCACTCTTGTGTTTGTTGTGTAAGCAACTGATCTACCTTTTGCTGTAAACTCAGTTCCGTATCATGGAAATTCAGGTTCATAGTCCCTTTTTTTTGAAAATTTCGACTGCCAGGATTCTCCCCCGGATTATTTTTTGTTAAGTGCAATTCTTGCCCACAGTTCGATGGTACGAATCCTGTCCTTGTAAGTGTTGTGAGCATTCATCTTGTTAATATCCAGTGAAGCATCGGTATTGTCGTCCCAGCGGCGGCACAGATAAAGGGGATCATAAATCCGCCCAATCTGGTAATGGCGTGAGATGTTGAGCCCAAGAGCATAATCTTCACCATAGCTCACATTGGGCACGCGAATACTGCGAATAACAGGGGTATAAAAAGCGCGGGGTGCTCCCAGTCCGTTGATGCGAAGGGCGTTGTTACGTCCGTTGTCGGGAGTCCATTCTTTATGGTCGATCAATCCGGGAGGAATTTCCTCCAGTTTGAAATTCACCATTCTGTAACTTCCCACTACCATGGCGCAATTTTGCTCGTAGAATGCGTCAACTATATTCTGCACTACATTATCATTGATGTACAGGTCGTCGCTGTCGAGCTGAATGGCAAATTTGCCGCATTGCTCATGAAACACCCCTTCGTTCCAGCAACCGCCGATACCCAGGTCGTTGCGCTGAGGGATGACGTGAATAAGCTTGCTGTCTTCTTTGGCAAGTTTTTGAAGCAACTCAGTAGTACCATCGGTAGAGTGGTTATCTACAATAATAAGGTTAAAATCGAAAGATGTTTTCTGGCTGAATACAGATCTTACGGCATCTTCGACGGTTGTTATGCGGTTCCTTACCGGGATGATCACTGAAGCTTCAACCGGGAAGTTGGTTTCCTGAAACTTTACTTTGGGAAATTCTGGCTTCAGCCATGCACCGATATCCTGCAAATGTTGGGTGCAAACCTTTTCCATCTCAATCTGCACCTCGCGGTTTTTGGGATCCACGTAGTCAAACATTTTCTCTCCCGACTTGCGGGTATCTGTTTCCTTTTCCGTATAGAGGAATTCAGGAATTCTGAAAAGCTTTCTTTGCTGCGACACTTTCAGCCTCAGATCGTACAATCCGCCAAAGCGAAACTCTTGGGTCATGTTCCAGGCTGCCCTGCTCAAATCCTTGCTGTTGTAAAACAACACGGAGCCAAAGTTGAAGTCATCCCTGAGGCTTCCCTCCTGGTAGTCAATCACCGGCAGAGGAGCCAGCTGACCTTCCTTTTCCTGGTAATGGTCGGCATATACCATTCCGGCAGCGGTATTTTCTGCCACCTGCAGCATTCTTTCCAGGGCCCATGCTCCCAGTTTGAGGGGCAGCGTCTTGGTGTAAATCAGCGTGTAAGGAGTTTTGGACAGCGTAGCCATTTTTTTTATCCCTTTGGTTGTTTGCAGGTTTTCAATTTCCGACAAACATGCTTTTGATGGCAATTCGAGTCCTTCGGCAAGTCCTTTTCCGGTGATGAAGATTTCCTTTACCAATGGATTTTGTGCCAGTTCGTTAAGGGTTATCTGATTGTCTTTTGCTTCTCCTGCAGGAATAAAGCAGGTAATTACATTTTCGTTCATAGACTGTTTTTTTAGATTTTATAATTGCTTGTTGTATTCTTTCTGGTTTATTCAAAAAGCTCTAAAACAGCTTTCATCAGTGCATCTCTATTTTCCTGACCCACTATGGCCTCAAAAGGAAATCCCATTGACAACACCTTATGATGTGACTGGTGAAATACCACTGCACTCATTACGTTGGAACTATACCTGTATACGGTTCTGCTGTTCTGCCCTTCCGCTTCGATGGCATCGGGGGCCTCCACATGGTAAACATCAGCATTTCGCGACACCACAAAATTGAATGCTTCCGGCAGATATTCAGCTCCGTAGTCTGTTGCCATAAGCTGACCCACATTGCAGGCATTATTGGTCCGCCAGCTGTAACCCAGCACATCACGGGTAAAACTCATGGCAAGCGTATCGGAAAAAAGCAGGTTATCAGTACCAATGTATGCTCCTGAAACCATAATATTGCCCCCTGTTTCGGCATAGTCTTTCATTTTTTTCATCAGCTCCGGGGTATATACCCTGAAGCGAATGCTGTCAGCATGCATCCAATGAGGTGTCCCTTTTTGCTTTCCCATGATCAGGTTGATCATAAAAAAATCACGGGCAGCAAAGCTTTCCCTTTCGAAAGCCTCCCGGCTCACCGATACAAAAGAATAACCGGCGTTTCGCAGCGAAACACCGTGTGTGTAAGGGTAGTCGAAGGTATTTCCGGCCACGGGTCTGCCTTCATTATCGGCATATCCTGCACCCCAACCAGGGCTATCATCATCCAGCCAGGGAGAGTTTCGGTCAAAATCATACTGATTGCCGGTAAAGCTGATAGAGTGACCATAAGGAATAGCATGGTCATCCCACCAGGTAATCCCGGCCATTTGCTCATTGTCAAAGGTGCCGTATCCGCTGGTACGTTGAAAACCATTCACTATCAAAACGGTTTTCTCCTGTCCGGGCACCATGGCCACCGAAAGGATCTCCGAAGGAAAACTTTCTCCACCCGCGTTTACGGCCGTTACCCGGAAGCTGTAAACCTTGTTCCAGGAAGGGAGTTCTATTTCAGCCTCCTGTGTCTCTATCAGCTTACCCTGGTCAAAACCTTTGCCTTCCTCACGGGTATAGAGGATGTATGCATCAGGAGCAGCAGAGGGTTCAAGCACATCTGTGGCAGGTTCCCAGGCAAGACGGATAGTTTTTCCACCGGTTGTTTCCATGCTGAAATTCTGTGGTGGCAGAGGCTGGATTACCGCTTCGCGGCCTTCCTGATGGGCAATAAACCTGAGCATTCCTTTATAGATGGCTCTGCTCACGTCGAACTGAAACCCCGGATCATGTCCGAAGCGCATATCTGCAAGATTCTGGTGCGAGAGCAATTCGAGCAACATTGCCGGCACATTGGGGCGCCAGGCTTCAGAGTACTGCCTGTCCCAGATGGCTCGCCGGGTCCATTGCGGGTTGTACAATGCCCTGATATCCCCCACTATCTGATCCTGGATAATGTCAGTTAAATCACGGCTGGCCAGGCGCGAAACTCCATCAGGGAACAATCCTTCATCTCTTTGTCCGCTGTAAATGGAAAGGGTTCCTATTACTGAATCGGTACGGGTAATGCCGGCATCGGTATGAAAGGCAAAGGAGAGATCAATGGGAATTCCCAGCCCGCGGACCTCGCGGTTTTTTTCGGGACCAAGAGGAGCGCCCATCAGGTAATTGACCCATTCGCCCCTGGACATAAAATCATCGTTGTAATCGTTCTTTCCTTCATTGAGTGAATAAACCAATGTATCAGGCATACCCGCATACTGCAGATAATAACGGGACCCTTCCACAAATCTTGGTTGTCCGCTGGTCTTCCATTGTATCTCGGTGGGGGTTGATTCTTTTTCAGTTTGTTTACTCATTGAACTTCCCCTGTCATCAACCGACCGCTCATTGGCCAAAATATACGCTGCAGGCCTTCTGGCAACATTTCCCATACCTCCGCCAAATCTGACGGCATCTGCAGTTATGGTACCCTCGAAGCCCGAGTGGGTGTAAAGCGACAAGCTACCCCGAGATGCATCACTCCCCTTCTCAAACCGGAAGGTACCGAGGTATACCCATGTACCTGCCCCCATTTGCTGGTTAAGGGCGAATGTAGCACTGCCACCGGAATAATTCACCACACAGGAAACATCAGGAACATTGTCATCAGTTGCAGCCCATGAAAAGTAAACAGCATACTCTCCTGTCTCTGGTATTTCGGG
>RECE01000131.1 GCA_007694165.1 Bacteroidota bacterium | reverse complement strand
CTCGTTGAGATTCTCGCTGTTTCCCCTCATTGAAAAAACACTGCTTTAATCTTTTAGTCAGGGCATGAACTGTAGTCATACCCTGACTTGTTCTGTTCATGGTTGGTGAACCCCGAACGGAAAAAACCTTGGAGGTTTCCAAAACCTCCAAGGTTTTGCCACTGTATAAAAAGTGGCGGGGTGAGCTGTAGTCACCCCGTCACCGCTAAATCCCCAGAAAACGACCCAGTGGTTTATATTTTTAGTCAGGGCATGAACTGTAGTCATACCCTGACTAGTTCTGTTGAATGCGGGTAAGTCCTTGCCCGGTGGCACATGGTTTTCGTTTGGATTTATTTTGTTAAATTTGATTAATGTTTGTGTTTTATATTTATATTTGAATGGAAATACATCGGGAATTAATCTAATACCAACAACATGAAGAATACAAAAAACTTTCGATTTCTTCTTCTCTTTTCCCTATCAGTGTTGATTATTGCTTGTGGAAAAGATGATAATGCTCCCGAAAAATTTGATTATTCAGAAAAAATTATCGGGAAGTGGCAACAAGCAAAATCCTACGATTTGGTTGACGGTTCAGTTAATCCAACTGCATGGGATTGGTTTGATGTTGAAAATGGATTTACTTTGGAACTTTCAAAGGACAGTACCTTTGTCTACACCAATTATGGGTCTTGTATAACAGGGACATATTCTTTTAATGCGAATCTTTTGAAGTTAGATTTTTATTTCGATTGCGATATAGAATTCCGGGGTGAAAGCATCAATCATCTTACGGAGTTTCTGGATGAAGATAAAACCCAAAACATTCGTCTGTTGCTGGTGCACGCTGATGCTGGTTATACCGAAAAGCAATCCTATAGTATGCTTGAGCGTATTGATTTGTAAAGACAGAGGCAGTTTCCAAAACAGGTGACTCTGCGGGGGGATAGGAGACAATCTGCAGCCGGGTAGAATGTATGACAATGGAAACAATTCAACTATTTGTGGTCAATTAAAAAACACATCATGGAAAGAAGAATGATTTTTCTCATTTGTTTTCTCCTGGTAAATGCAGCCCAGGGACAGCTGCAGCCCGAATGGTTGTTGGTGAAACCATCGGATAAAGAGCAGGAAGGATTTGCATTAGGAAAAATTGATATTACCACGCCTGCGGTTAAGTCCCTGAAAGATTTCTTCCAGGTAACTGATACCCTTGAATTTTTCGATAATCATCAGGATGTGCTAAGGGTGGAAGGTTTTGATTTTGAGTTTACTATCCGGGTGCACCGGGATTCAACGATTGTGAATTCAGGGGAGAAGCCAAGGCTTATGATGGAAAGCCGTATTCCTCCATTTCCTATATGGAGATATGATCTTGCGGATTTAAATCCTGATGAATTGGAAAGGGTATCCCGGGAGCTTAAAGAAATGCCCTACGATACAATCGTGTTGCGACAGGGCTTTCAAACCTGTATTTCGTATGCCCTGGAAGGGATTTTTCGTTCTCATGGAATTGACCCTGAACCCTTTTTTTACAGGCGTTCTAATGTTGCAAAACATGAAGACATTGAATTGATCCTGGAAAATCTGTTTGTAAAGGTGGAAACCCTTGGCAATATAAGAAAGAGAACTTTAAGACGTTCGGAATACCTGCTTGAAGACCAGGTGTTTATTCTTTTCAGAAATACCCTGGGAGAACCCATGCATGCCTGCTTCAACCTCAATGACAGAACGTGGACAAAAAACGGGATGAGCCCCTACACTTCTCATTTGACTCCTTATCCTGTGATTGACAACTATAATTCGAAGAAAAAGATCAGATACAACAGCTCTGAAACGTTTAGGGAATTTATGGAGATACGTTCTGTTGTGGGTATTGAGATTTATAAGCTTAACGTTGAGATGTTTAGGTGAGCCAATTGATCTATAATAGTGGTCGGATGAGCCAGAAGTCGTCTGGCCACATTGCTTAGAGTAGTGGCGGGGTGAGCTGTAGTCACCCCATCACTGGCAAACTCCCAAAAAAAATTGGCACGTCCGGTGGCGACTTTAAGCTCGCCTCCGGACTAAAATGAAATTATCACCTTTTAGTCAGGGCATGAACTGTAGTCATACCCTGACTTTTTTCTGTTCATCCAGGGGAGAACCCTTGCCCGGTCGGGACTCTGAGTTCCCGTCCGGGCTAATGCAACAGGATACTATAAAAAGTCCGGGCGCGAATCAATTTCGCACCCGGACTCTGCATTCTTTAACTGAGTATTATTTAACTGAGTACTATCTTTTGACAACTATCCGAACGGCACTCAATCCATTATGATGATAAACTTGAACAAAATATACTCCCTTTGCCCAGGTAGAAGTATTGATTTTTACAGATTGATCACCTGTCAGATCTTTCTCCATGAATTTTTGACCCGTAACATTTGAAATGATTATTTTACTGAGATTTTCAGCATTTCTGATGTAGAATTGATCATCAAAAGGATTGGGGTAAAGAATAATACCCTCGGCAAAGCTTTCTTCAACATTTACAGACAACAAGGTAATGTCAATGGTTAAATGGTCATTAATAACATCGAAAACACCTGAATAAACCGCATAGTTATCAGCGTTGATAGTAAACTGGTAATGACCGTTGTGTAATCCATGGGTTGTCTCCCCGTTAGGCTGTGTGATGATGGTACCTTCCCCTTCAATTTCTATGCTTGCACCGGCTATAGGGTCAAGGTTTGCATTGTGTACCTTAAACGTGACATTGTAAATAGGGTCTCCTGAAGAAACTATCTGAAGATCATCTATCAGAACCGTACCCCATTTCTGGCCTTCTGCTTGCCCCAATGCAAACGCAAGGTATTTGGCTGATCCGGTATAATTTTCCAGCAAGATGGTGTATTTTTTCCATTGTGAGGTTGTGGATACCGTTGTAATTAACTCAAATCCTGAGGCATTTCCGGGATGGGCAACAACACCTAATTTCAAGGCGTTATCTTCACCCTCTGCATGCATGGCATAGAAACTAACTTCAAGACTTTGAACGGGTGCAGCCAGTTCCGGTGTAATTAACATGGCAAGGGTATAATCCTGGTAAATGGCCATACTCATGGGAGAGGAGTATGACTGCCATGAAGTTGCCCCTACATAATAATTCCAGCCCCATGATCCTAAACCGAGCATGCTCCAGCAGTATGGCAAATCACCATTATATAGCAAATCAAAGTTTTCTGTAATTGGGAGGTCTGCAGCACCGCATTCGGTAGCAAATGTATAGGGACCCGACCAGGCACTTGTTTCATTTTCAGCACAAACTGCTCTTACATAGAACTGGTAAGAAGTTGATGCTGATAATTCGGTTAGCTGGTATGCAGTTTGAGAAATGCCCTGCACCAAAGTGCCATTGCCTGGTGAAAATGGAGCTACACCCCATTCCAAATCCCATTCTGTGCCGTTTCCTATGTCATTCCAGGTTAACTGAGCCGAATGTGCTGTTATATCTGAAGCACTAAGACCAAAGGGTGCAGGACAGGACGGCAGGTAATCAATTTCAACATCGTCAATTAAAATAAGGCTATAATTCGCTTCATCCAGACTGCCTATCATGAAAGCTATCTGGCCGTCACCTTCGGTATAATTAACAAAATAAACCAGCTGTTCATTCCAGACTCCATACCCGGTATGCGTAATGGTTTGTACCGTGGTAAAGGTTGACACGTCAGTAGGGTCAGTAATCACGCCCACATTCAGTTTATTGTTTCCTTCGTAATACAATGACTTAAATCTTAATTGAACATTGTTTACCACCTCTTCCAGCGGAGGAGCAATAAGCATGGCAAGACTGAAATAGTCATGTGCCAAAACCACGCTGTTGGGAGCAGATGAGGAAAAATAGTCATTGGTTTCTACAAAATAAAATTCCCCGGCACCCAGCCCCGTCCAGCATATGGGTAGATCAGGTGGTAATACATTGTCAAAACCTTCAATCAAAGGCAAAGAGAAATCATCACACAATGTTGCAAAACTTTTCCGGGTCGACCAGTAACTGATATCTTCTTCGCTGCATACCGCCCTTACCCTGAACTCATAATATGTTCCTGATTCCAGATCCGCAAGTTGATAGGGTTTATTGGTTATCCCGGTAATGATTGTTCCCTGTCCTTCAGTAAAACCGGCTAATCCGTATTCTACATCCCATTGCGTTGCTGCACCGTTTTCCGTCCAGTTGAGTAATGCAGATTCTGTTGTTATTTCTGATGCTGCAAGGTTATTGGGTCTTGGGCAGGTGGGTGTGCTGCAAATTGCCACATCTGCAAAAATTGTCTTTCCCACCATATTCCATCCAACAGGCACCTGGTAATATAGCTGTTCGCTAAAGGGATCAATTATTTCAAGGCCAATCTCATCCGGATACCATCCCGAAATAGCCCAGAATACTTCAAATTCCAAACCTTCCATCAGCAAGACATCCACCTCAAAGGTATATCCATATTGAAATCCCTGCCCCAGTATGGCTACTGTTTCACCATTCTGGATGACATGCATACGGGTTTCGTCCCAACCATCTCCGTAGGTATCATGCAGGATAAAGGTGTAAAAGCACTCCCCTTCAAAAAAAGTTTTAAAAGTAAAAGGCATCGACCATGAGCCGGGTTCATCGTCACAAACGGATCTTACGTAAAACTGGTACCAGGTGTTTTCTTCCAGGCCTGCTATGTCAACGTAGGTCTGGGTAATCCCTTCAACCATTGTGCCCTGTCCATGCTCAAACCCCTGTACTCCATATTCAACCTCCCACTCCTGCGAAGGCCCAAACGGATTCCAATTTAGCCTGGCGGATTCGTAAGTAATATGAGATGCGCCCAATTGCATGGGTGGTGGGCAATCTTCCATAACACCAACATAAATATCATCGAGCGCTACCACACCATAATAATTGTTTTCAGTGAATCCAAATTTGAAGGTAATGACCCCATTTGGGCCGGTATAACTGGTGAGGTCTGCAGTATAGATATTCCACCCTTCAGAGATAGTAAAGGTTTGCATACTGGTAAATGTATTCGGGTCATTGGAATTCCCCAGAACACCTATTTCAAGTTGATTCCACCCATACCACAACATGGCAGAGAAAGAAACAAACAGATCATTGATATCATGATCAAATTCAGGCATTGACAGGTAAACTGCGCTTTCATATTCATAAACAAGAACCAGGCTATTGGGAGAAGAATTTGAAAAATATTCTGTAGTTTCTGACATTGCCCAATAGCCGGTTGTCAAAACATTCCAGCACAATGGCAAATGGGGCACAGTTACATTATCAAAGTTTTCCAGGTAAGGGGCCTCAAAAAGCTCGCAACTGGTGTTAAACTTTAACCGCGCCGACCATAGACTGATATCTTCAGCATCACATAGGGATCTTACCCTCACCTCATATTCAGTTGCGGAGCTAAGCCCAATGATTTCATAAGGTTTTGAAGTAATTCCTGTTAACAGGGTTCCTTCTCCTTCTGAGAAACCAGGGGTGCCAAATTCAATATCCCACTGGGTTGCATTGCCGTTCTCAGTCCAGTTAATCAATGCAGAATCAGTGTCTGCACTCAAAAGGACCAGGTTGGAGGGGCGCGGACAGGTAGGTGGAGTGCAGATAGCAACATCTGCAAATAAGGTAGTGCCAATACTATCCCATCCAATGAATTCCTGGTAATAAATCTGATCACCAAACGGATCCGTTATTTTAAGCCCTACTTCTTCAGGCCATCCGCCACCCTCATGCCAGAATACTTCAAATTCAAGTCCATCGGTTAGGGCCACTTCCTGAATAAATTCATCACCATAATTAAAATCAGTCCCTAAAACGGCTACAATTTGCCCGTTTTGCAATACATGCATCAATGCTCCATTCCAACCATCTCCCCAACTGTCTAAAAGAGTAAATGTATAATTGCATTGACCATCTCTTAACACTGAGCCCAATGGAATTGAAGGGATTTTACCAGAATCAGGATTTGAAAATCGCTGTTTGCTCAACGGGAGACCCTTTCCTTTTTGAAACCGGGATACATCTCTTTGGGAGTTTTGGGTTTCAGAGATTTTTTCCGGGCGCAATGATTTCCGGATATCGGTCAAACTGTAACCCTCAGATAATTTTTTGATTAGTTCCGGGCTTTGATCATGCAAACCAGCCGAACTTGAATAATCCCTCAGGCTTCGGTCTTGTGGTTCCGGTTGCTGACCAACGCAGATTATCCCTGCCAGCATTGACAGAGACAAAAAGAATAAGATTTTCCTCATAAGTTTTTGTGGATTAAATTGATAACTCCGTAAGTAAAAGGATAGAATAACCTGACCAAAATTAAATAAAAAAGCATTAGATATATACGGAGCTGAAAAAAAAATCAGTTGGTTTACAACTTTTGGTGGCGGGGTGAACTGTAGTCATCTCGTCACCGATAAACTTCCAAAAAATCACCCCGTGATTTCTTAAAAACTGCGTCTCTGCGTCTTTGCGAGAAAAATAATCCCCGGAAAACTGAAAATAGCGGAATTGCAACCGACCGAAGGGAGCTCAGCGAAGTTAAATTCCGCTCAGCAGAGGTTAAATTCCGCTCAGCAGAGGGGGAAAATCCTTGGAGGTTTCCAAAACCTCCAAGGATTGGGCCAGGTTGCCACCGGACGAGTGCATTGTCAGCGATAGTGGTCGGACGAGCTGGAAGTCGTAAGACCAAAGTGCCTGGAGTAGTGGCGGGGTGAACTGTAGTCACCCCGTCACCGATAAACTTCCAAAAAATCACCCTGTGATTTTTTAAAAACTGCGTCTCTGTGTCTCTGCGAGAAATACTAATCCCTTGAAAACTGAAAAAAGCGGAATTGCAACCGACCGTAGGGAGCTCAGCGAAGTTGAATTCTGCTCAGCAGAGGCACTATCATCAATTTAAATCATCACTCTTCATTCTAAATTCTACATTCTACATTCAAAAATTCCCTAATACCACTTATAAGCCTTCATCCCCGCAAAGAAGGTGATAAAGCCGAAAGCCAGCAGTATAACAATCCCGTCAAGGGTTTGCATAAGTCCGGCCCCTTCGTTGATGATACTTCTTGTATGGTCGGTAAAGCGGGTAAGGGGAAGGAATCTGATGATACTGATGGCCCAGTCGGGGAAGTTCTGGTAACTGAAGAAGATACCCGACAATACCATCATGGGAGTGGTGATAAAGGAGACCAGCCCGTTGCCCACCTGCATATTGGCCGTGCGCGAGGAGAGCAGGATGGAAAGGCCAAAGAAAGCTATGTTGCCGCTGAGCAAAAGCAATATCAGGGCGAGCATGCTTCCCTGGACCGAAATCTGAAAAAAGTAATGGGCAAAGACCAGCAACACCACGCTGTCGAAAACAGTAATCATCAGCCGCGATGCCCACATGGAGATAAGAAAATGGGATTTGCGCATGGGAGTGGCAATCATGCGCCGCAGTAGCTTCTTCGAGCGTTTTTCTATCAGCGAATAACAGATCCCCCACATCACCGACATCATGATGCCCAAAGTGAGCAAACCGGGAATAAAGAAATCAATGTACCGTGTTCCAATGGAATCCAGCGGCACGAAAGTGCCGTTGTTTTGTCCCAGGGTTCCCGATGCAAAGTAATTGGACAGCTGCATCTGTATCAGCTCACCCCCGGGGTTCATGGGATCGTAATGATATTGTATTTTGCCCTGTTCCTGGGTAATGATGGCGTTGATGATGCCGCGCTTGAGCAATATTTCTGCCTGTTCCCAGTCAGTGATATGAAGCACATACCGTGTATTCCCGTTTTCTGTTTCAAATCGTCGCTCCAGGATGGTGTCCTGGTAGGGTTGGCCTTCAAACAATACATTGCTTACCTGGCCATCCCCTGATGAAGAGGGGATAACGGCCACACCGTGCAGGATTTCCTGCTTACCCGAAAATGCCAGCCCCAGTCCCACAGCCATAAGTATAGGGAACCCGAAAGACCAGAACACTGCCCCGGGCTCGCGGAAAAACTCTTTGATTTGACTGATGGTAAGGAAAAATATGGGATGGTTCATATTGCGGATTGTTATGCGTTAAGATGTCTGCCGGTGAGAGAAATAAATAAGTCGTCGAGGGTGGGCTTGCGGCAAATGAGGGTTTGCACTTCAACGTTGCGCTCTTCCAGCTCTTTGAGCAATACGGGCAGGGTTTGGGTTATTCTGGTGACATCCAGGGCGAAAAGATTGGGTTTGGTGTTTTTTCTTACATTCAGCACTCCGGGTAGCAGATGTAGCCGGATGCCCGGCTCTTCTTCAAAGCCTATCTCAATAATTTCATTGAAGGAACATTGTGCCAGCAACTCTTCCATGGTGCCCATGGCCAGCACTTTGCCCTTGTCAACAATCACAATCCTGTCGCAGAGAAACTCAGCCTCTTCCATGTAGTGGGTAGTGAGAACCAGCGAAGTGTTCTTTTCGTCTTTGAGTTTGTGCAGTATTTCCCAGATGTCGTGGCGCGCATTGGGGTCCAGTCCTGTGGTAGGCTCATCAAGGAGCAGCAGCTCGGGGTAATTGAGCAGGGAAATGCCCAGTGCCAGCCTTTGTCGCTGACCACCCGACAGGTTTTTGGTGTAGGCATTTTTCTTTTCCTGCAGCTCAACGATGTGCATGATTTCCAGAGCCCTGTCCTTATCCAGCCGGTAGAAAGATGCAAAAAGGCGAAGGGTTTCAAAAACAGTGAGTTTCTCGATAAACCAGGTTTCCTGCAGCGATATGCCCAGGATGCGGTTGAGCTTGTGTTCATTTCCCTTCCAGGGCATCCCTTTGATGAGGATTTCACCTTCGTCGGGTTTCTGTATCCCTTCAATCATTTCCACCAGGGTGGTTTTGCCGGCACCGTTGGGCCCCAGGATGGCGACAAACTCGCCCGGTGCAATGGTGAGGCTGATGCCTTGCACGGCTTTGACAGTGCGAAAGGACTTTTTTACATTTTCTACGTTGATGATGGGTTGCTGCATTTGCTTTTGGAAATAGAACAAAAATTTTAACAACGGGCGCGGGGTTTTGTTTTTATTCAAAGCTCCCGGGTTCGAATAATGTTGTTTTTAGTGGCGGGGTGAGCTGTAGTCACCCCGTCACCTTAAAACCCAAAAATCACCCATTGGTTTAGGTTTTCAGTCAGGGCATGAACTGTAGTCATACCCTGACTTTTTTCTGTTCAGCCAGGGGAGAGCCCTTGCCCGGTCGGGACTCTAAGTTCCCGTCCGGGCTAATGTCATAAATTGAAAAAATTCCTGGAGGTTTCCAAAACCTCCAGGGATTGGACCAGGTTGCCACCGGACGAATTCATAGTCAGCGATAGTGTTCGGACGAGCTAAAAGTCGTCGGACCACAGTGCCTGGAGTAGTGGCGGGGTGAACTGTAGTCATCCCGTCACCGGCAAACTCCCCAAAAATCACCCCGTGATTTTTTAAAACTGCGTCT
>RECE01000316.1 GCA_007694165.1 Bacteroidota bacterium | reverse complement strand
CCTACCACAAGGTTGAGGTCATACTCTTCGGCAAATACCCGGTTGAAAACAAAATAGTTCTCAAAATTATAAAGCATCGACTTTACATGACGTTCGAAACCAGACCCATCAGGTCCGCCATCGTTGGTTAACCTTCCCTGGTATTCAATCTCTTGCTGGTGAAGTATATCAAGCCCTGCTTCCGAACGGAAGGTCAAGCCCGGCAAGATATCAATATTTACGAATACATTTCCGAAATTCCGGAAAACCTCAGTGCTGAAGTCACTGTATTTTAAAGGCATAAGTCCATTCTCATAGGTGGTTCGGGTATTTATTTCACCTGTTACAGGATCATGTGTAGGATCCAGGGGTGGCAGAGCGGTCATCTGGATGGGAGTTGAGAAAGCTCTGTCATGAGAAACTCTGAAATTGCGCGAGCGGTTAAGGCTCATGTTCATTCCAAAAGAAACAATATCAGAGGCTTTATGGTCGAGATTTAAACGCCCACCAATGCGGTCAAACTGGTTTTTCACAATAATAGCTTCCTGATCAGTGAAGGATAACGAAACAAAATATTGGGTTTCGGCGGTCCCTCCTGAGGCAGAGATATCAAATTGTTGTGAAGCACCCCGGCGCAAGGCCTGATCTTCCCAATTGGTATCGGGTCCCTTGGTCAGGTCATCGGGGTTGTTGGGATCACGCCAGAACGGGAACTGGTTATCCAGGCGCGCCTGCCAGTTATCATCGGGACCATAGCGGTTGATGGCGGCAGTTCTCCACAAATCGATATATTGCTCTCTGTTGAGAAAGCCCATTTTGTTGGCGGCTTCACTAAAACCATATTGAGTAGAAATATTGAACCGTGTCCGTCCTTCGCGTCCTCTTTTGGTGGTAATGAGGATTACCCCATTGGCAGCCCGTGAACCATAAATCGCAGCAGCAGAGGCATCTTTCAAAATATCAATAGATTGGATATCTGCAGGGTTAAGGTCGGCAAGGGGGTTGGTAGGTTCATTTCCTGCAGTACCTAAATTTGCAGACTGAACGGGAATCCCATCAATAACATAAAGGGGTTGGTTGCTGGCAGAAATGGAAGAAGCACCACGGATACGGGTTCTAACCTGCTGACCCAGCTTACCGGTACCGGCAGAAATATGCACACCTGCGGCACGACCATGCAATGCAGTTTCGAAACTTGGCATGGTGTGGCCGGCAATATCTTCTGCCCTAACAGAAGAAATAGAGCCTGTAAGCTCATACTTGAGCCTTGTACCATAGCCTACCACTACAATTTCCTGCAGGGTAGCAATATCAGCACTCAATGCCACATTTATGGTATTGGCAGTGCCCACAACACGCTCTTCGCTCACCATTCCAATGAAGGAATAGACCAGCGTGGCGCCTTCAGCTACGGTAATTTCGTAACGCCCATTGGCATCAGTAGCAGTACCCTGTGTAGTTCCTTTTACCGCAATGGTAACACCCGGCATTGTGGAACCGTCAGCAGCATCCGTTACTGTACCAGTAATTCTTCGTTCCTGGGCAACCAATACATTGCCCATAAAAACAAGAATGGCAAAAATTAAACAGATTTTCTTCATGTCGTCTTTGTTTTTGTTTATAATTTGGTTTCGGTGCTAAACAGTTGGTGCTGTTTAGAATTGTAAATATATAAATTATTCACAAATAACCTGACTCCCCTTTAATGTTTTTTGTTTGTTTATCTGCAGCATTATGTGCAGGAAAGCTAATCCAATTCATAAACTGGTTTGTTTTTTCCGCTCCTAAACATTGACAATCAGCACCAAAGGCTGTCTCAATCCTGGAGAAACCCATCCAATACTGATGTTGGGTAAACTTATAATTTAACATAACGACCAGGAACCTGCAGTCCATTAAACCAGTAATATATTAATATGAAATGGTTTGGTTGTGCAGTTTGGGGAAAAGGGTTAAAAAACAAAAAGGTTGCCCCCATACAGGAGCAACCTTTGTAAAAACAAATTAAAACAACAATATATTACCAACCAGGATTTTGCTGATCACGCATTAATGGGTTTGCATTTAACTCAATTTGCGGAAGTGGCCATAAAAATCTTCTGTCAGTATATGGAATTGCCTCTATATCAAGAGGGATTTCAGGTCCATCAAATTCAAAATGTTCTGCTGCAGGCCTTGAATTTGCATATTTTGCAGGTACACCACTGATTGGGAAATGAGGGCAATGCTGCAATCTGTTGATATCGGGCCAGCGCCTACCTTCCATTGCCAGTTCAATTCTTCTTTCGTTAAGAATTGCTTCAAGAAGCTCCAGATTATCGGCAAAATCACCTGCGGAGTAAGATTGTGTTGCAGGATCGGCCAAAGCCCTGTCGCGTACCATATTCAGATACGTTAATGCTTCTGCAACCTGGTTTTCACGGGCATAAGCTTCTGCAAGATTAAGAATTACTTCAGCATAACGCATCATTGGAGATAAATCATCGTAATCCTGGTCACGCTTATACTTGTCGGTAAACATTACACCGTTATCATTAATTACCATATGTTCTTCATCCCTTCGTTTATCATCTTCCAGCCAGAAGGGATTTCTCCAGTTGATTGGACTATGAGAAACCAGTAATCGGCGTTTGTACATCGATGCTAATGCACCATTTACACTTGGGTAGTTGGTATTGGAGCTTTCCATTCCAAAAATATATTCTCCACTTCCATAGTTATTATAAAATACATCCCAGGGTTCGTCGCCTAATTGATAATGTCCGGCATAAACGCCATCGATAAACTTCCTTCCATGCTCAATAACGCCTGGCATATTCCACATATGCTGATGTACACGTACTTTATAAGCTGCTGCTGCCCCTTTGGTGGCACGCGATACTCTTTGGTTTCCGGTACGCTGCGATTTGAGTGGCAGGTGTTGCTCTGCAAAATCCAGGTCTTCCAGTATCCATTCGTAGCATTGAGCCGCGGTATGTCTTCCCACCGTTAGCCCTTCTTCAATAGCCGCAGGAGTAGTAAAGGGAGTTTTATGGTAGGGTACCCCATAATGGTCAGCATTAGGAGTATGCCTATAGGGAGATGCGAAGAACACCATCAATTCGTGGTATGCTGCTGCCCTCATCAAATGTGCTTCAGCTAAATAAGAATTGCCCTGATCTGCTTCAATGATATCATTGGCTATGGCATCAGTAATGCCATCAATTACGATATTGATCCGATTGATCAAGCGGTATGTATCAATCCAATACCATACGTTGTTAGCCGTAGTTACACCGTAAGTTCCCTGATAAGTAAAGGCATAAAAGGCAAAAATATTAACCACATCTTCGCCACGGGCATCCCCTTGTTGTACAAAGGCTGCACCGAAAGGATATCCTCTTAACCCGAAAGTACCTGGGGCCGTTTCAAAAGCACCAATTTGAGCTGCCTGATACATCCCCATAACAGCAAGATGAATTTTTTCAGGAGAGGTGAAGGCCACTGTTTCAGAAATCTGATTGAAAGGCTCCAGTTGAATTACTTCCTCTTCACAAGAAGTAAAAAAGAAGCCTGTGACAAAAATTGGCAACAAAATGAGTCTGCCAAACTTTTGCAAGTATATTTTTGTTTTTTTCATAATTATCGATTTTTTTAATTTACAAACTCATATTTAGGCCAAATGTAAAGGTTCTTTGTCTGGGTGTTCCGTTCCAGTCAACTCCTCCAAAGCGATCCATTTCAGGATCTATACCTGTATAATCTGTAATCATAAACAAGTCAGAACCGGCAGCAAAAACGCGCATACGCTCAATTCCATATCTCATAGTCAATTGTTTTGGCAGCGTGTATCCAACCACAAGATTCTGAAGTTTGATAAAGTCTGCTTTTTCAACAAACCTACCATTGGTTTGACCCTGAATGTTTATAAAGTTGGTCCTTCCATGCCACATTTTAGGAGTCCAACCGTCGCCGGGCTCTTCCGCGCTCACCCATCTGCCCATCATTTCAGAACCGAAGTTTGTGTAGCTGTTTGCAGTTAAGTCAGCTCTGGTTCTGTTCATCAGGAAGTTACCTCCGGAGTAGCGTATCATGGCTGAAAAGTCAAAATTACCCCATGTGATTCTATTGTTGATAGCTCCATAATAAGTGGGGAGAGAAGGTCCGAATACTATTTTATCATCAGCAGCACTCAAAACACCAGGCTGAGAAATGTCGCCGGGATTATTGGGGTCATATACCCTGTAGTTTTGTGTAGCAATATTTCCCTGCACATAAGTGCCATCTCCTTTACGATAAATAGGATTACCATTTGCAGGATTCACACCCACGTAGTCAAAGCCATACACTGAACGAATAGATTCTCCAATGTCAATAATTGTATAATCAAGTGTAATGGGTTGATCATCCACGAGCGTATTTATCTCGTTTCTTACAAAGGTGAGATTTGCATCAACAGCCCATGTAAAGCCAACATTTCTGATAAGGTTGGCAGTAACGGAGAATTCATGACCCTGGTTGCGCAAACTACCAATGTTTGCAGCATACCTGTTTCCGGGGATACCCATTGATGGAGGTGTAGGAACGTCGAGAATTAAACCATCCTGGTCATCAAGAAAGAAGTCATAAGTAAATATATACCTTCCTTCAAAGAGGGTAGCGTCAACACCAATATCCCATTTTTTACTGGTTTCCCACTTGAGTTGGTCATTACCCATTTGAGTAAATCCAATACCGGTATAATCAGCATACCTTACACCACTGTAAAGACCTAAATAGGGATAGTTTCCTATAGATGAGTTTCCTACTTCAGCATAAGAGGCTCTGATTTTCAAGTCTGACAGCCAATCCACATTTTGCATAAAAGCTTCACGTGAAAGGGTCCAGCCAACAGAAGCACCCGGGAAAAAACCCCATTTATTTACTTCTGGCAAAGCTGATAAACCATCATAACGGCTTGAGAACTGGAAGAAAAACCTGTCATCATAATTATAGTTAAAACGTCCGGCATAGGAGATAATCCCGTTTTCACTCATGCTTCCTGTTGAAAGCTGAGTTCCATAAGAACCTCCAATTACATTATGACGAAAGAACACATCTGACAAGTCGGTACCCCCTGAAAAGAAGTAGTTGTAACGCTGTTTTTGCACTTCACTTACCAGTGTTAAATTAATGCTGTGAACATCAGCAAAAGTTTCCATATAAGTTAGTACATTCTGAACATTCCAGCGGTTGTAGTTATCCATCGTGTTATAGATACGTCCGTTTACAGAAGCTCCATCACCATGGAAGGGGTCCCAGTACATGTGTCCTTCAGACATGGCAATATCAGCTGCAAGCTGAGTGCGGAAAAACAATGTTGGTAAAAACTCAATCATACCAAAGGTGCTAATGGTTGCCCTGCTCACCTTTGAATTGTTCATGTTATGATCAATTACATAGCGTATATTGGGAAGGTTGTCATCAATACCACGGGTATTTGCACCACGACCTACCAGGTTAACGGCAATTTCGTCAATGTTGTACCCAGTTGGATGATCAGCATTATAGATTGGGGTATTGGGTAACTGCCTGATTGCATTGAAAACATTTCCGGAAAGAGAGTTTTCTCCTGTATTTAATCCGTTGTATTGGGCACGAGAAAGGTTTGCATTGGCGCCAACGGTTACTTTGTTGTTGAGAAACTTCTGATCAAGGTTGGAACGAAATGTAAACCTCTCCATAGCATTGGGGCGGGTAACGCCTTCCTGGTTGGTATAACCCATGGAGAAAAAGTAATTGGTTTGCTCAGTAGCACCAGAGAGGGAGATGTTGTGGTCTTGCTGGAAAGCAGCAGTACGGAGCACGGCTCTTTGCCAATCAGTGTTAAGCCCTGTTGCAACGGTTGGGTTTGCAGCCCCTGCATTGACGAACATTTCTTCGGTAAGTGTCAACCATTGAGTTTCATTAGTGAGGTCGAAAAGGTTAACAGGTTGCGCAATTCCAAAATAATTATTGTAGTTCACCTGTAAAGCACCTACTTTTCCTCTTTTGGTTGTGATAAGGATAACACCGTTAGCAGCTCTGGAACCATAAATTGCAGTAGCAGATCCATCCTTTAAAATTTCAATGGATTCAATGTCTTGAGGGTTGATATCTCCAAGAGCATTTGCTGCAGCATAACGTCCCACGTCGCCCGAAATAATTGGAACACCGTCTACTACGATTAAAGGCTGGGTGCCCGAAGTAATAGATCCAACACCACGGATATTGATGTTTGGGGCTTCGCCTAATACACCTGAACCTGTTGCAACCTGAACCCCGGCTGCACGGCCGGCAAGTTGAGTATCAAAGCTTGGCGCGGCAACCCGGGCAAGATCTTCTCCACTTACAGAAGAGATAGATCCAGTAACTTCTCTTTTTCTTTGCACACCATAGCCCACAACTACAATTTCCTGCAGGGTAGCAAGATCCATAGACAGGGACACATTGATTACGGACTCTGTACCTACGATTCGCCGTTCGGTAACCATACCAATAAATGAGTATACCAGCGTGGAACCCTCAGCAACGAGAATTTCGTAGCGCCCGTTGGTATCAGTAATAGTACCTTGAGTTGTTCCTTGTACCGAAATGGTAACACCCGGCATTGTGGAACCGTCAACGGCATCCGTTACTGTACCAGTAATTCTTCGTTCCTGGGCAACCAATACATTGCCCATAAAAACGAGAATTGCAAAAATCAAACAGATTTTCTTCATGTCATTTTTGTTTTTGTTTATAACTTGGTTTTTGGTTCAAACAGGTAATCCCTGTTTGACAAGTGTAAATATATAAATTATTCATAAATCAGCTAATGTTTCTTTAATAATATTTCACTTCTATCTCTATAAGAAAGTGAAGGCTTTACACCGAATAAAAATATACACTCGTATGTTTAAAACGCCTTGAAGGCTTTAGAAGTGGTTCATATGAGCCATTTCGACCTCCTTGTTTTCTCCATTTTAACACCTATTCACCCCAACATAAATTAACAAAAAATAAAAAAACCTCTGAACTCATAACGAATTCAGAGGTTTTTTACACATCGCATCACAAAAACTCAACGTTTTGTGAACAAAAAAGGCAGTTAACTCCTATTCTCCTTCTGTACTTACTGAACTTTGAGCCTTACTACCTGCGTATTTTCGCGGGTAACAACCCTTATCATATAAATACCGGGATCGAAACTACTTACATCCAGGCTATGGCTGCTTCCGGCAGTCGGGAAGCGGTTCATCAATTGTCCACTGATGTTATACACCTCAATTTCCTGCAGTTCATTATTGCTTTCAATGGTAACTTTGCTTGTAGCGGGGTTGGGGTATATTACCAGACCAGGTTCGCCTGACAACTCATCAACGCTTACACCCACAGCAAATACTGCATGTACATCAGTATCTTCCGTAATATTGGTTAACTCATAACTGTAGTGCCAGCCCACGCTAATGCCATTTATCAGCAAATCTCCTACATGGTGGCCTTCATCGGGGGTAAGGGTAAACTCCACGCTTCCTCCATGATCCACAGTCAAAGTACCCGAAGGAGTTATCGTACCGTTGCCGGTAGAAGTAACATTCACTTCATAGGTGCGAACAACAAATTCAGCATGAATGACTGCATCTTCGGTTACATTTTCAAATGTATAGGTGGCAACTGCACCCACGCTTTCACCATTCACTGTTACGTCAGCAATTGCAAAGCCGGTATTGGGGGTAATGGCGAAGGTAATATCCTCACCATGCTCAACATCAATTTCTCCTGAAGGGTTGATATTACCATTGGCACCTGCAGTAGCAGTAATGGTATATACATTGATAAAGAAAATGGCTTCAAAACTTCTGTCAGAGAAAACATCAAATGAAAATTCAGGATCATCAGACACCATTGTACCGTTTTCATTCCACTGAATAAAGTGATATCCTGTGTTGGCCAGAGCATCCAGACCAACGGTCTGTCCATAATAATATTCACCTGCGCCGACAACAATTCCACCTTCTTCAGGTACGGCAGCTACTTCCACATTGAAACGGAGATAATCCATTACGATATCGAGAATTTGGTTTTCATCATCAGTAATGATCACACTGGAAGCAACAGGTTCAAATCCTGTTTTGGTTGCCTGGTAAGCAAAGGTTCCGGGAACCAATGTAAGGACAACCTGACCGGCAGCATTGGTATAATGCCCTCCAAATCCCTGCAGGGTAAACATTACATCTTGCTGGGGCACTTCAAATTCATCCTCTATGGTCACCGTAAGGGTAATGACATCGGCATCCTCAGGAATAAGCATCACCTCTACAGTCATGTCCTGGTTTATACCCACAATACCACCTGCAGGGCTAAAGCCCTCTGCAGCAACACTGTAAACATACTCGCCGGTCAAAACATCTTCAAAAAAGTAATCCCCCTCTGCATTGGTAACAGAGCCAAGGGTCACAACTGCATTGTCAATAGCAACTCCTGCAGGATCTTTGATTTCAAAGGTAACATCGTATTGTGCGGGCAAAACATTAAGGGTAACAGGAATAGTAATAGAAGGCCCGGCATTGTTTTGCACCACAAGAGAGGCAAAATACTGCCCCTGCTCCAGATTGGCAGCATCAAAGGTTAGCTGAATATCTACATCAGTTTCTGGAACCACAATACCCGACTGCGGGTTCATGGCAAGCCAGTCCACCTGCTCGGCAATTTGCAGCCCCCCTCTGATTCGCCAGTTATAATCTAAAACGGCATTCAAATCGGGAAGCAATGCCCATGTGCCATTAAAATAAATCCATGCCCCTTTGCCCGCCACCATGGGCCCGGCATCAGTGCTGGAAGGAAATTGTCCGGTAGAAGTGATAGCATAACCAAACCAGTATTCCATGCCAGGTTGTATGGAAATATTTTCAGGCAGCTCATGTATATTCCAACTGCTGGCAGTAACACTACCTGTAACTACCTGTGAGTAGATTTCAGTTTGCGGTCCATCGTCATTACCCCCTTCCCAGATTTTTACTTCCACATGGGTAAATGTATTGGTTCCCAGATGAAATCTCAATTGAGAAATTTCGTACAACCCTGAATAAGGACTCATATCCTCAGCGTCGAATCTCACAGCTGTAATCCAGCTGCTGGCACCGGCACCAATTCCATTCATCGTTGCACTGGTATCGTCATGGTGTATTTCTACAAACTCATCATAACGATTAGCATCCGATTCCTTAGTAACGTTATCAGATTCATCGGAATAACCCGCGGTTCCTGCTGCGAAGTTCTGGTCTTTGTTTGCGAAACCTTCATAATGAGCAGTAGCATTTTGATTGACCACTGCTTTATCTGCTCCATCAGCCGGATAGGCAAACAAGGCAAACTCCAGTTCAGCATCTCCGGGATTGGCAATATTGAGCATAGTGCTGAAAACATTTCCTGAATTCACATCCACTTCAATACTGGTAAGATTTATTTCGATCTCAGGAGCAGGAATTTTTTCCAGTTCCACGTTAACCATCTGTCCGTCTTCAGTTACAGTGATATCAG
>RECE01000185.1 GCA_007694165.1 Bacteroidota bacterium | reverse complement strand
CGGCTCTGATGTTTGAATATGCATTCAACCTGCCTGCTGAAGCAGAAATGATACATAAAGCTGTTGAAGCTTCACTGGAAGAAGGCGTTGTAACAGAAGATATCAACCGTGAAAAGGCATCCACCACTTCTGATGTGGGCGATTGGCTGGCAGAT
The DNA here is from genome assembly GCA_007694165.1 of Bacteroidota bacterium. GTDB lineage: Bacteria > Bacteroidota > Bacteroidia > Bacteroidales > UBA7960 > SKVR01. Next base: position 35,658 of record RECE01000185.1, on the reverse strand, counting down.
TTTATTCAGAAAAACTTCTAACCTAACAAGGAAAACATGAAAGTATTAAAATTCGGGGGAACATCCGTAGGCAGTTCAGAGGCCATTCTCGCTGTAATCAGCATTGTTAAATCCATGAAGAACGATGGAAAGAAAACCATCATCGTCTGTTCTGCCATGCATGGAGTAACGGCAAGCCTGGTTGAGCTCATGGATAAAGCCACCAGGGGAAAGGATGTAAGTTCAGGCTTGAAAGCTCTCGAGGTAAAGCATTATGAGGTGGTAAGAAAACTTCTGGAGGTTAGGCTCCATAATCATGCCTTACTGGGATTGAAACTGATGTTCAACGAGCTGGAAGAATTGCTGGCAGGCATCAAGGCCATCGGCGAAGCCTCCATGCGGGTGAGAGACAAAGTGCTGTCCTACGGAGAGTTGTTGTCTTGTTTTATGGTCTCTCATTTCATCAACCAGAATTGTGGCAAAACCTTGTTTGTCGATACCCGCAAAATCATCCGGACAGACAGCAATTTCGGCAAGGCCAATGTCAACACCCCCATCACCCGCAAGCTGGTGCTTACATACCTGGACGAAAACGATGCGGAGTTTTATATCTTCACAGGGTTTATCGCTTCCAATGATCAGGGTGATACCACCACTTTGGGAAGAGGTGGATCGGACTATACAGCGGCCATTGTTGCAGCTGCAACCGGTAGCAGGGAGATACAGATATGGACCGATGTGGATGGAATCATGACAGCAGATCCGCGATGGGTGAAAAAGGCTTTCTCCATTCGCCAGCTTTCTTATGACGAAGCCATAGAGCTATCTTATTTCGGGGCCAAAGTAATCCATCCCCCCACCATGATTCCGGCTCAGGAAAAAAAGATCCCCATCATTATCAGGAATACTTTCAATCAAAAATTCCGTGGCACCCGCATAAGCCCGCGTTCTTCTTCCAATGGTTCACTGATAAAAGGAATCTCTTTTATTCCTCAGATAAGCCTCATTACCCTGCAGGGTAGTGGCATGGTAGGAAACAGGGGATTCAGCGGGCGGCTGTTCAAAGTGCTTGCCGACAATGGAATCAACATCATTCTCATTACCCAGGCAAGCTCTGAACACAGCATTACCCTGGCCGTTAGTCCAGCCGACCAGGAATTTGCCAGCCAGGCCCTGCACAAAGAGTTTGAGCAAGAGCTGGCCCTGAAAAGAATCCGTCCGCCACAAATTGAAAATCACCTGAGCATCATTGCCGTTGTTGGTGAGAATATGCGCCACACCAAGGGCCTGTCGGGAAGGTTTTTCAGTGCATTGGGGCGCAGCGGCGTAAATGTGGTTGCCATTGCCCAGGGCTCATCAGAGCTGAATATTTCCACGGTGATTGACCAGCAGGATCTCTCCAAGGCCATGAATTCGGTGCACGATGCCATGTTCCTTTCCCCCGTAAAAACCCTGAATGTTTTTTGCTGTGGCGTGGGAAATATTGGCGGCACGCTGCTGAATCTCATCAAAACCCACCAACAGTTTCTTGAAGAAAAAAGACAGGTAAAACTCAACCTGGCAGGCATTTGCAACAGCAGCAGTATGCTTTTAAACGGTGAGGGTATTTCACCTGCTCACTGGAGGACTTTGCTGGATACCGAAGCAGAAAAAGCCACAGTTCAGGATTTTATCGACAAAGCCATCGGCGAGAATCTCCCCAATTCGGTTTTTATTGACAATACCGGGAGCCCCGATGTAGCTTCCTTATATTCCAGGCTTTTCGAACATAGTATTTCGGTGGTAGCCTGCAATAAAATTGGGGTATCGGGTTCCTACCAGCAATACATCCTTAACAGGGATGCGGCTATACGCAACAATGCTGATTTCTGGTACGAAACTTCGGTGGGGGCCGGGTTGCCTATCATCAAAACCATTCACGAACTGCTCATCAGCGGTGATCGCATTATCAAGATAGAGGCTATTCTTTCCGGCACCATTTCTTACATTTTCAATAACTACAGGGGAAAGCGCACTTTTGCCGAAGTAGTAAAAGAAGCACAGGCCAAAGGATTTACAGAGCCAGACCCCAGGGACGATCTGAGCGGACTCGATTTTGCCCGCAAGATGTTGATCCTGGCGCGCGAAACAGGATTGAAAATGGAGCTGGAAGATATTGAACTCCAACCCATTTTACCTCAGGCCTGCCTGCATGCCGATGGACTGGAAGGTTTCTACCAGGAGCTGGAAAAAGCAGAAAACATTTTTGAAGCGCTGAAACAAAAGGCAGAAAAAGAAAATCTTGCCCTGCATTACGTGGGTATACTCAGCAATGGCAAGGCTGCTATCCAATTGCTGATGCTGGATGCAAAGCATCCTTTTTACAATCTTACCGGCAGCGATAATATCATTTCATTAACCACCAACCGCTATCTTCATAATCCCATGGTAATAAAAGGACCCGGCGCCGGGGCAGAGGTTACGGCAGCCGGAGTGCTTTCGGACCTGGTGAGGGTAGCAGCAAAATAAAAGGAAGAGTATGGAAAGTAAAAGTATCAGTGTTTTTGCACCGGCCTCGGTGGCCAATGTGGGTTGTGGTTACGACATCCTGGGTTTTGCCCTGCACGAGCCGGGCGATAAAGTCATTATGCATCTGAATGACACCGGCAAAGTAACCCTGGACCACATCGAAGGAGATGAGGGGCGATTGCCCCGAGACCCCGACCAGAACATTGTAAGCGCTGTGGTGAATTATTACCTCGAGAAAACAGGAATCCACCAGGGGGTAAGCATTGAACTGTACAAGCAGATGCCTTTTGGTAGCGGTCTTGGGTCGAGTTCGGCCAGTGCCGTAGCAGGACTGGTGGCCATCAACGAATTGACGGATACCCCTTTAACCCGTGAAGAGCTGCTGCCCCTGGCGATGGAAGGAGAAAGACTGGCCTGCGGGAATGCCCATGCCGACAACGTAGCCCCTGCCCTGCTGGGCGGGCTGGTGCTCATCAGAAGTTATGACCCGCTGGATGTAATTCGACTGCCTTACCCCGAAAACCTTCATGCTGCGATACTCTATCCCCACGTGGAAATCCCAACCCTGGAAGCACGTAAAATACTCAAAACCAATATCCCCATGACCGATGCCATCAAGCAGTGGGGGAATGTGGCAGGACTGGTGGCAGGATTTTGCACACACAATACAGAACTTATTGGACGCAGCCTGGAGGATTTTATCATAGAACCCGTGCGGGCAATGCTGATCCCCCACTTTTACGAAATGCGCAAAATTGCCACTGACCATAACGCGCTGGGTTTTGGGATTTCCGGCTCGGGCCCATCGGTATTTACCCTTTGTAAAGATAAAAAAACAGCTGGCAAGATACTGAGCCTTCTTCAGGAACGACTGAGCAAAGATGGCATTGATTCAACACCTTACCTGTCGGCCATCAATAAAACAGGGCCCATAGTAAAACGAATGCAATAGAATACAAGCACCATCAAACCTTTTCGAAACAAACCCTTATGCTCTACTACAGCACCCATAAACAATCGGAACCTGTTGATTTTCAATATGCCCTTCTTAAAGGACTGGCTAATGATGGCGGTTTATACATGCCCCAAAGCATCCCAAAACTCCCTGAGGATTTCTGGCATGAATTGCCTTCCATGAGTCTTGAGGAAACCGGATACAGGGTGGCGAAGTCGTTTCTGGGAAGTGAAATTCCTGATCAGGAGCTAAAAAGAATTTGTTACGACACGCTGAGTTTTGATATGCCACTGGTTAGTATTGATGAGAATATCCGGACCCTTGAATTGTTTCACGGGCCCACCATGGCATTCAAGGATGTGGGAGCAAGGTTTATGTCGCGTCTGATGGGTTTTTTCCTGAGCAAAAAGCAGCAAAACCTGAAGGTCATTGTGGCCACATCGGGAGATACGGGCAGTGCCGTGGCCGCCGGCTTCTTCAATGTACCCGGCATAGAGGTGTATGTTCTTTTTCCCAGAAACAAGGTCAGCCCACTGCAACAAAAACAAATCACCACGTGGGGCGGCAATATCAAAGCCCTGGAGATAGAGGGCACCTTTGACGATTGCCAGGCACTTGCCAAAAAGACACTGGCAGACAAAGAGCTGAATACGAAGCACCTGATCACATCAGCCAACAGCATCAATATTGCCAGGTTGCTGCCCCAGTCGTTTTACTATTTCCATGCGGCGGCTCAACTCAACAATACTTACAGGCCTTTGGTTTTCAGCGTCCCCAGCGGAAACTTCGGAAACCTGTCAGCAGGATTGCTGGCACAGAAAATGGGACTCAATATTCATCGGTTTGTGGCTGCTACCAACAGCAATGACGTGGTACCGGTATACTTTCAAACAGCCAGGTATAACCCAGTTCCTTCACATCAAACCATCAGCAATGCCATGGATGTGGGTAATCCCAGCAATTATGCAAGGATGATGGAGCTTTTCGGAAACAACCATCAACAGTTCAGGGAAAACATCTATGCCTGCTCATTCAGCGATGAGCAAACCCGGCAGGCCATACACCATCTTCTGAACAACCATCAGTACCTTCCCGATCCGCATGGTGCGGTAGCATGGCTGGGCGCCAGAGAATACCTCGAAAAGGAAAACAATGATGCCAATATAATCTTCCTGGAAACAGCCCATCCGGCAAAATTCCCGGAGACACTTCCTCTGTATATGAAGATGAAAGGTTCATTACCCGATCAGCTTAAAGCCATTGAGCATAAACAGGAATCGTTTGTTTCTCTGCCAAACGATTATCCTGAGCTCAAACAATTGCTGATGTATAGTGATTAGTCCCGGGGATAACCGCCCGAATCATCAGTCAGAAAAGCTTATAAGCTATCAGGCGTTAGGAAAGGAATTCTTATTGGATCCGCTTCTCAAAAAGCATTAACTTTATATTGCTATTCAAATCAGGCATAATGCACATTTTCAAAAAAAGCAAATTTTTTCCCGCAGCATTACTGCTGACATTCCTGCTAACCGGCAATGTCTTCAGCCAATCTCCGGCACAGGACAGTCTGAGAAACATTCTGATTCTCCATGACCCCGGCAACTTTCCCGGTTCAGATACCGTTAGAGTGAACACATTGAACCAGCTGGCACTAACCTTCCACCCCTCCGACCCTGACAGTTTATTAATTTATGCACAGAAAGCATATGATGCAGCCGCGCTGGTTGGTTATAAAAAGGGAATGGCGGAATCACTTCGCTATATCGGAGTTGCACACTATGCGGTGGGCAGCTATGACCAGGCCCTTGATAACTACTATCGGGCAGCGGAGCTTTCAGAGCAACTGGATTTAAAAGGCAGTCTGGCAAGCAATTACAACAACATTGCCATCATTCACGATATCCGGGGAAATAACGAAGCCGCCCTGGATTACTACACCAAATCCCTGGCAATCAACAGAGAGCGAAACAATGAACGAGGCATCGCCTACAATCTCATCAATACCGGTCTTATCTACCATAATCTTGGCAGAATTTCTCAGGCGCTTGACACCCAGATGGAGGCACTTAAAATCGTTGAGAACCTCGGAGATAAAAATGGAATGGCCCTGGCCCTGAATAATATTGGCAGCATATACAATGAACTGGGAAGGATTGATGATGCCATAGAAAAACACAGGGAATCATTATCGCTGAGAGAAGAAATCAATGACAGGCGGGGCATGAGCAGCAACCTCTACAGCATTGGATTTATTCATATGCAGGGAAACCGGGCTGATAGTGCTTCATGGTATTTTGATAAATCCCTTAAGTTATCCAGGGCTGTAAATGATTTAAGAGGCATCAACAAAGTACTGGTTTCCCAGGGAGATATTGCCAGCAACCGCGGTGAACTTGAACAGGCCGAAATGCTTTACCTGCAGGCATTGGAAACAGGAAAAGAAATTGGCGACCAGTATATTACTGCACGGATCAATGTAAAACTTGCCCTTATTGAAACAAAAAAAGGAAATTTGGCCAAAGCCCTCGAACTGGCCCGCAAAGGAAGAGAAACGGGAAAGCAGATCGACAACATGAGAATCCTTGAAGTATCTGCAAGTGCCTTATCTGAAATCTATGAAGCCCTGGGAGATACTGACAGAGCTTTTTCGTATTTCAGAGAAGCAGCCCAGATTGCAGACAGCCTCAACAATTTCGAAATTCAGCGAAGAGCAGCCCGACTGGATGCTGACTATGAGTATTTTCAGCGGGAGAAAGAATGGATGTTGCAGCAACAGGAGCGGGAGATGCTGGCACAAAGAAAAAGCAACCGCCAGACTGCGCTGATCATTTTCATCCTGACCATTGCTTTGTTTCTGGCTATTTTACTGGCCAATATACTCAGAAACCGCAAAAAACTTCAGAAAGCCCATAACGCCCTACAGGCATCATACACCCAGATAGAAAATCAGAAATCTGCACTTGAAAAGCAGGCAGAGGCGCTCACAAAAGCCAACAAGGACAAAAGCCGGCTGTTCAGTGTCATCAGCCACGACATGAAAGGCCCGCTGGCCTATGCCTTTATGGCCATCGAAATGATGGAAGAAAAAGGGACAGCTTACCGCGAAAAAACACTTCCCCTGATCAGGGAAAATATTGTCAATGTGTACAATCTTATGGACAATCTGCTGGAATGGTCAAGAATCCAGATGAACAGTGAAAACATGGAGCTGACTGATTTTGACCTCTACAAGGTGATCATCGAAGTAAACATGGGTATTAACAATCAGATTTCCCAGAAAGGGATCAAGGTGGACAACCAGGTACAACGAAAAACGCTGGTAACGGCAGAAAGGAATATCACCGAACTGGTTTTGCGCAACCTGCTCACCAATGCCATTAAATTTTCTCACCAGGGAGGAAAAATAACTGTTTTCTCAAAGCATATCAACAACCATATTGAGGTGTGTATTGAAGATCAGGGCATGGGGATTAATCCCAAAGAAATAGCGGGCCTTTTTGAAGAAAAAACCATCAGCAAACCCGGCACTGCCAATGAAAAAGGTTCTGGGATAGGATTGAAATTATCCAAAGAATTACTGGAAAAAATCAATGGACGGTTATGGATTGACAGTGCGTCGGACAAAGGAACCCGCGTATGGTTCAGCCTGCCGGCAGCAGCTAATCAAACATCAGATGGTACGGCCTGAAGATTTTTGACTCCAGCTCCTGCAGGGAAACCATACCATTGTAGCGCAAATACTCCTTCCCATCCAGGAACAGCAACATCCCCGGCACACTCAGCATACGCAACTGGCCTGCCAGCTCCATGCTTTCCAGGGCATTCACGGGCACAAATCTTACTTTTGGAAATTCTTCCATCAACAGGTTTTCCACTTTAGGACGGAGGGTATGACATACCCCGCAAACATCATTAAAAAAGTACAGCATCACTGCAGGCTGTTCTGCTTTGAGGGTATTAAATTCTTCGAAGGTCATCTTTCTAAAATGGTTAAATTTCAACCATAAAGTTAATCCAAAACCCGTGAATAAAAAACACCCTATTGCACCAAAGTAACATCGCCGTTTTTTTCTATTACCTCGCCGGTGGCACATCTGGCTTTGACTTTGTACACATACACACCCACAGGAGCCAATACACCCCGATGGTAGCCATCCCATCCCACCCAGAGGTCTTCAGACATAAAAATCAACTCTCCCCAGCGGGTAAAAACCTCCAGCTTGTACTCTTCCACCCCTTCATGCAGGGGATGAAAAACATGGTTGGAGGGGTCGCTGAGAGAATAGGCCCCACCGGTGGCTCCTTCTGTCAAAGGCTTAAAAGCATTGGGCATGAGCAGCTGGCAGGGCATATCATGCACATTTACAAGCCCTGATCTGGTAACTGAATCAAAACATTGCGGGTCGCTATCATTGCCTACAGTGAGGGTAATATCATACCTGCCTTTTTCGGCAAAATAATGGCGCGGATGCTCTTCATCGGACACATTGCCATCACCAAACTCCCACCAGTAGCTGTAAGCATTGGCTGACAGGTTTTCGAATTGTGCCCATTCGTAAGGCAGTTCAATGGATTTACTTTCAATCCTGAAATCAGCCACAGGAGGTTCAAACACGGTAATGGTCTGATAGGTAGAATCTATACCTCCTTCGCCGGCAATGCGCAACATCACTTTGTAAGTTCCCGGGTCGTAAAATGTATGCATAGGGTTTTCATCATTGGAAGTATGCCCGTTGTCAAAATCCCAGAAGAAGGTTTCTCCGTACATGGTTTCGTTGTAAAACTGCACTTCCAGCGGAGGACAACCCTGTGCTGCGGGGCTAAAACCCACTATGGGAAATGGGGACAGAATTTCAACCTTCTGTGCCGCCTGCCCTGAGCAGTGTTCGGATGAGACAGTCAGCGTAATATCAAAGCTGCGACTTGCATAATTGCCCGGTGTCCAGGGATAAGTATAATCAAACAAATCACGATCTAAAGTGGTGAAGGTATGCCCGTTGCCCAAATCCCAGTGAAACTCCCAGTCGCCGGGACCGGAATAGTTGGAAACATACACCGTTCTTTGAGGATAAAACTGGCGGTGGGGCGAAGCATCGAAGTCGGCTACCGGCCTTGCAAAAGCCGTTACATGTGCGGAAGTGTGATCCTGACAACCATATCTGGAAATGGCCGTCAACCCAACATCAAACAAGGCATTTTCGGAGGTATGATTGTAGAATACGTGCGCAGGGTTCACATGGGAAGAAGCAGCGCCGTCTCCGAAAGACCATTGATAACGGTGAGCCAGCAGCGATTCGTTCTGAAACGCAAGTGCCAGCGGAGTACAACCCTCATGTAGATCGTCAACAAAAGTGAAAGAAGCGGTTACTTCAGGGTACACAACAACTTCCTCCTGCACACTTCGCGCACAGCCCCACTGGTTGGAACCTGTCAGCAACATCAACAATGTATCGGGCTCTCCCCCCTGATTGATAAAAAGCCGCTGAAAAACGCTCTCATCCCCATTCCATGATTCACCCCCCAACATCCATTCATACTGGCTTACTCCCTGGGTTAGGTTATTGAAAGTCACTTCCAATGGAGAGCATCCTTTGGCGTTTTCCATGGAGAAATTTACAGCAGGACGGGGAAATACCGTGATAGTGCCGGTTTTCTGCGCCTGGCAACCAAAGGAGGACTCAGCATTGAGTACCACCTCAAAATTTTTGGATTGGGTAAAAGAGTTGTTTTTGAAAATATTGACCGGGTCTGAAGCATTGGAAAAGTTTCCATCATCAAAACGCCAGTGGTAAAGACTGGCTCCCAGGCTTGCATTACCGAACTGCACCTCCAGCGGATGGCAGCCCTCGGCCGTAAAGCTAAAATCAGCCACGATATCCGGAAAAACTGTAATCACCTGCTCATGCACATCAAAACATCCGAAGGTATTGGTCACCCGAAGCCTTCCGGTAAAGATTCCCTGTCCCTGATTCCAGGGCTGGGTGTAAGTATAGACCGCGTCGCCCGGGTCGGTTTGCTCTTCCCCTTCTTCAAAAGTCCAGTGGTAACTCAGTGATGAACCCAGCGACTGGTCTTCAAAGTTTACTTCGAGCGGCGAACACCCTTCCTGCAAATCGGTTTCGAAACCGGCATGAGGCACAGGATATACCACTACCTGATGAAGAACAGAATCTTTGCACCCATAGCGGGAAGTGGTAAACAGTGTTACATCAAAAGATTTTGCGGTAGTATGGCTGAAGTTATGAAATAAACGGAAATGTTGCAGTGAATCGGTATTGGAAGTACCATTGCCGTAAACCCACCGATAGGGTTCACTTGCCGAAGCTCCCTGGGAATGGTTGATGAAAAGAGGTTCCAGCGGATGGCAACCTTCGCTGCCTTCTATGCTGAACTGTGCAGAGATATCGGGAAAAACCACCAGCTGGCTTTCTGTTGTTTGCTTGCAGCCAAATTCATTCTCTACAAGTAAGGATACCTGCAGGGTGTCGGCCCATTCGCCACTGTTTTCAAATACGCGCATAAACCCTTCATGAGCCTCAGAGCTGAAATTACCTGCCTGCCAGGAAAAATTCTCATTGCCTGTACCCTGGCTTTGGTTCACCACCGATACATCCAGCGGCGAACAGCCCTCTTCAACAGAAGAAGCAAAAGCAGCTACCGGGACCGGGAAAACAGTAATGATGGTATCCGCCCGGGCATCACACCCAAAAGGAGACAAAACATCCAGCGAAACGGTAAATTCTTTAATGGTATTCCACGAATTGTTAAAAAAGGTATGAATAGGGTCATTGGCATCCGACACATTTCCATCGCCAAAACTCCAGAGCAATTCATAATCACCGGTACTTTTGTTGGAAAAGCCGACTTCCAGGGGATGACAACCACTTTCCAGTGCGGTTTTAAAGCGGGCTTCCGCTTCAGGGTAAACTGTAATTTTTCGCTGGAAAGAATCATAACATTGCCAGGTATTGGTTACTGTAAGATTAGGAAAGAAATCTGTTACATCGCCACCGGGTTCAACTGAAAACGTGTGATGAGTATTTCCTGCCGTATCGTCATTGGTGCCGTCACCCATTACCCAGGAGTAATTCAGTTCAGTCCCAATAGATAAATCTTCCAGGGAAACCTTCAGAGGAGCACAACCTGAAATAAGATCAGGGGCATAGTCCGCTTTGGGAACGGGATACACTGTTAAGGTTTTCTGCCATGAGTCTCTGCACCCGTAATAAGATTCTACTTCAAGTGCCACAACGAAGTTTGCAGGGTCTGTATGACTGAAGTTCCGAAATATCCGTGTATGCTCATCACTACCGGCATCAGAAGTTCCATTGCCATAGTTCCAGCTGTAAATCAGTCCTATTCCTTCCGATTGATTGGAGAAGTTCACTTCCAGCGGATCGCAGCCGGATAGGTCATCAACGGTGAATTCAGCCTTCACATCGGGAAAAACGGTCAGGTACTGTTGAAAACTCCGTGAGCATTCAAATTCATTGGTAAGAAGAAGACTGATTTCCAGGGTTTCCATATGCTCGCCATCGTTCTCAAACAAAAGCGTGGGCAATTCACTCTCTTCAGATGTATCCGCACCCAGTTGCCAGAAGAAGTTTTCATTACCTGTACCCGAGCTGTTGTCAAAAATATCAATCTCCAGGGGAGAGCACCCCTCTGTTCTTGATAATGTAAAAGAGGGTACTGGGAGTGGGAAAACCGTAATCGTTTTCTGCTTTTCAGCATTACAGCCATGCGAAGAAACTGTATGTAAAAGCACGTCATAAGTCTTTACCTCATCGTAGGTGTGATTGAAAAAGACGTTCACCGGATCTTCGTCGTTGCTGAGGTTGCCATCATCAAATGTCCATTGAAACTGAGAGGCTCCCAGGCTTTCATTGCCAAACTGCACTTCCAGCGGATGGCAACCTTCTTCCTGGAAGGTAAAATCAGCAATCACCTCAGGATACACTGTAATATTTTTTTCCACAGAATCTTTGCAACCAAACTCATTGGACACCACCAGTCTGCTTTTAAATTTGCCTACTCCGGCATCCCAGGGTTGCACGTATTCAAAATAGGTATTGCCATTGTCTGACACCGTCTCCCCGTCTTTGAAATACCACTGATACTGCAGGTCACCTCCTAAGGAGAAATCTGTAAAATCCACTTCCAAAGGAGAGCATCCTGTATGGTTTTCGGCGGCATAGTTGGCTTTGGGTCTTGGATTCACGGTAATCTGCTCAGTAACCTCGTGTTTACAGCCATACAATGAAGTGGCCTGCAGTTTTACCGTATAGGTTTTTGTTTCGGTATGGGACAGGTTTCTGAACACCCGATTGTGCGTAGTTTCCGTCACTACGGAAGTACCATTACCATAATTCCACGTATAGGGCTGTGATGAGGATGCCCCGATGGATTTATTGGTAAAAGTTACCTCCAGCGGATCGCATCCGCTCAGGATATCCACTGCAAATTCAGAAGTGATACCGGGATAAATCAACACATTGCGCGAAGTAGCATCCACACAGCCAAACTCATTGACTACCTGCAAGGTAACGGTTTGACTGAGCGCATCATTGGTATTGTTCTCAAAGGTGAAAGTTGTGCTACCGGAATCCAGGTCAACGGGTTCGGCAATTCCAAACTTCCACTCATAGGGTTCATTGCCGCTTACAATACTATTGTCAAGCATTTCCATTGTTATCGGTGAGCAACCCTGGGTCACGGGAATGTTAAAATCAGCCCTGGGTTTGGGATTTACAGTGAATGTATAGAGCGTATCGTGCCGGCAGCCCCAGGAAGACTCTGCAAAAAGCCTTGCCTCCAATTGAAGGGGTTCGGTATAACTGGTATTGACGAAGGTTCTGGTTACACTTGCTGAGGTGAAGCTTGTACCATCAGTAAACTCCCAGCGCAGAGACTCCGCATTGAGCGCATTGTGGTTAAAGGTAACCTCCAGGGGATGGCAACCACTTTCCACAGGGACAATTTCTGCTTTCACCCTGGGATATACCGTTACATTCAGAGATTTTGCTTCGTTGCAACCACGGTGGTTTTCCACCCGCTGGGTGATGGTATACGTCACGGGTACATCTGTTGTGTTGTTGAAGGTGTGGGCAAACTGTGCTGCACTTTCATTGAATGCAACTTCCGCAGCATCATAATCATTGGTTATGAGCCAATCCACACTCGTGGCTCCGATGCTGCTGTTCTGAATTTGCAAAACCGCAGCGCCATGGGGGCTGCACAAATCCGGGGATGCAATACTGAAACCGGATTTCAACCTGGGAGCAACGGTTACAGGAACTATTTTCTCTTCCACACATCCATACTGGGATATAGTAGTGAGCTTCACATTGTACACCTTGTCATTCTCAGTATCGTGGTTCTCAAACCGGATGTTTTGGGGAAATTCCAGCGAAGAGCTGCCGGCGCCGTCAAAATTCCAGTGGTACTCTGCCGCTCCTACGGAAGAATGTGGAAAATCGATGAAGCCCGGCTCGCACACCACCGACTCCAAAGGCTCAAACTCAGCCGTGAGAAGCGGATAAACGGTTACTGTGCGTTCCAGCTCATCAAAGCAGCCGTATTCGTTTTCCACATAAAGACGGATAGTGTGCTCTGTTTCCTGGGTTTCGTTTACCAGCCAATGGGTAAATTGTTGGTCATTGATCAGGGTATCTGACTCGTTGAGGAAATCCCAGTAACTGTTACCGGCTCCCGTGGTGGTATTGGTAATAGTAATTGGGTAGGGATTACAATGGGTAGGCGGATCAAAAACAAAACCGGCCGAAATAGCGGGTCTGACTTCTATCATTACCGAATCCACCGATTCGCAGGCACCGTCGGTTCCAAATTCCGAACTGCCGTGCAGATAAACAGTGCGTATTACCGGTTCTGAAGTGTTGTTATAAAAAGTGTGAGAAGGCGATTCGGAGGAAGCAGTATTGCCATCGCCAAAGTCCCAGAAAAACTGCTGTACATTGAGGGTTTCCTTATGGGTAAATTCCAGCTCAAAAGGAGCACACAGGGAAATGACTCCCTGGTCATCGGGCACATGTCCATCGATATCAATGCGTGTGCGCACCTGGGGCAAAACGGTGATTTGAGTGGAAACTGTATCCGAACAAAAGGCCAAAGACCCTGCCAGTTGTAAATCATAAGTTACAGGATCGGGACCGGAATTGTGATAGGTATGGGTAAATGTGGCATTATTCGTATGCGACCCCTGCCCATCTCCGAATTGCCAGGCGTAGTAAAAAACATTCTGGGTTTGGTTGGTTATCTGCACATCAAAAGGAGCGCACCCTATGGATTCATCTATGGTAAAGAGTGCATTGACCGGTGGCATCAGATAGATGACCACCTGCGCTGTTGCGGTAACCTGACAGGCTCCGGTAATCACCACATTGTAAACGATGGATTCTTCAGGGCTGGTAACGGGATTCTGGCTGTGGGGATCATCCAGGTAGTCTGACGGATACCAGTAATGGCTCACTCCATCGGTAGATACCAGTTGCTGAGACTCTCCATAGCAGAACAAGAGACCATCGACACCTTCTCCAATACTCCCAATACCTGCATTGACCTTTAACTCGTTGAAGTTGGAGAAATAGCCGTACATGGTGCCTGTTGAAGGTCCTCCATTGATAATACCCAGGTGGAATACATCTTTTGAGTTTTCAATGAATGTGGCAACCCCCACAGGTATCGTTGCCAGGTTCATTTCAATATTGGCCATGAGCCATTGAGCAGTGCCAGGTACCGCCTGAAATTGTGCGGCATTGATTACCATATTTTCTGCACCACCATTTAACTTAAACCCATCTTCTGCCCCGGTTCTTACAAGGATGTTCAGGAAGAACCGCTCAGCTTTGGAGCGGGTAAATGCTACCTTAAATGATCCGGTGCACACACTTACCGGTGGCAGAACCGCACCTCCTACTTCGCAGCCAAATCCCCCAACATGGTATACATACGCAGGTTCGGTGGTTCGGATATGGTAGCTTCCTTTTGTGAATTCAACTCTCAGCATATCACCCGCATAATCCAGGGTAGCATAAATTTCAGCAGAGCCATCAAGATAAACTTCGGTTTCATCCTGAGTGGCAATTATGTAAAAATACTCAGATGCAGTAAGTCGCCCTTTCATGGCAATGTATTCGGTACCGATAATGTTGGTAGGGATGAGCTGGTCGCCAATAAGGTCAAAGCATCCTGTGATGCCATGAACGGAATCATCGCTGGTAGTGATGGCAATGGGCCTATCTGATTGCACCCGGCTTCCTGCAAGACGATTTTCGGGCAATCGTCCGGCATTTGCCAGATAGTTACGAGGAGAAATCGAAATACTTTGTCCGCGGTTCAGAACCACATCAAAAGGTACATCTGCCGGTTGATTGGCAAATGCCGGCCTGGAGGGAGTGACAGTAACCGTGGTATTGTCTTCTGTAGCAACAATGTAAATCCCTGAGTAGGGGCGATCGGGGTTATAGCCACCATTGTGAGATCTGTTCTGAAAGGGCACAAAAAAGTCGGTACCTAAAGCGTTGTATCCCTTCAACGAGAAAATATCCGGATTAAAGTGGTTGCCCACTTCAAAGTAAGCAGTCATATCATAGAGAGATTCGATTAGAATACCTCTGTTATAGGTGCGTTCATTGCTTAAGGCGGCGTCCCATGGAGCAGTCACCCAAATATCTTCAATAATAGCAGTTACATCGATATTGGCAATACCTCCTGGATCCATTTCCAGTACCAGGGGATTAAAGGCCGGGTTGGCAGGCATGGAGATGGTGATGATATTAGGATTATCTTCATGAGCTTTATTCATGTTGGTAAACCGGAAGAAAAAACGCCAGTTGGCAGGAGTGTTGGGTGCATTGTTAGGGTGGTCTTTGGTAATTTTGGGCACAGCAAACCAGAACTCCTTAGCAGTCTGGGCAAAGCTGCCCGAAACTGAGAAGGAAAGTAAAAGCAAGAAAAGGATGTGTCGTATTCGCATGGTCCTAAATATTTAGTAACAAAATTACCTGATCAGCGTAACATCGCCGGCCTTTTCAATTACCTCACCCGTAGTACAGCGGGCTCTCACCCTCCAGACATACACCCCGGCCTGGGCGAGGGCTCCCCGCACATAACCATCCCAGCCAATGGCGGGATCGGTAGTACGGTAAATCAACTCACCCCAGCGGGTAAAAATTTCAAGCTCATAATTATATACACCCTCATATAAAGGGTGAAAAACCTCATTGGTAAGATCCGACGGATTGTAAACCCCTCCCGAAGGCCCTGCAGTGGAAGGCTTAAAGACATTGGGAAACAATACCTGGCACGACTCATCAGCACGCACCCCGTTATCCATCACCTTTGTGTCCACACATTGGGGATCGGTATGGGTCCAGACGGTAAGGGTAATATCATACAACCCCGGCAGTTCATAATAGTGCACCGGCTCATACTCTGTGGAGCTGTTTCCATCACCAAACTCCCACAGATAGTAAGCTCCAAGCTTCGATCTGTTGATCACCTCAAGGGGTTCATGGGGAATGAGTACGAGATTGTCCTTTAACTGAAATGCAGCGGTTGGATTTTCAAACACTTCCACCTGCACCACCAGTGTATCGGTACCTCCATCACCTGTTGCCAGCAGTGTTACATCATAGATACCGTGTTCATGCCAGGTATGCACCGGGTGTTGTTCAAAGGAAACCGTGCCATCGTCAAAGTCCCATTTCCAGGCCCATGCATACAGCGACAGATTTTCAAAGGCTACCTCCAGGGGCTCACAGCCATGCAAAACGCCACTCAGGCGTGCTTCCGGCACAGGGGAGGTAATGGTAACCATCCGGCTGAACTCACTGAAACAATAATCGTTGGAAGCATTCAATACCACCTGATAGGTTTTCGTACTCAAATCCTCCTCATCCCATACGTAACTGTATGTAAACACATCATCCTGGCTATGTGATACTCCGCCATCACCAAAGCGCCATTCATAGGCAAACTCACCGGGATTGGTGTGGTTGGTAAAAGTAAAGGTGGTATTTGGATAAGGTTGCTCAAACGGAGTAACACCAAAATGCGCCTCCGGAGTGGGATACACATGCACCTGCCTTACAAGACTGTCTTTGCAACCATATACCGAAGCAGCATGCAACTGCACATCATAGCTTATGATTTCAGGGGTAGTGTTCTTAAAAGCATGCAAGGGGTGTGTCACAACCGAAGAAGAGCCGTCGCCAAAATCCCAGGTATAATAAGCCGCCAGCAGCGATTGATTTTCAAAGCGCACATCAAAGGGGGAGCAATTGGAATATATCTCATCGGCAGCTACAAAACCGGCAGTCACCTCAGGGAATGCAGTCAGGGTTTTGCTTGTAGTATTGCTACAGCCAAAAGCATTAATTGCTTCCATGATAAAATTAAAATGCTGTGGTTGTTCACCTGTATTGTGCCATGTATGCACAGGTATTTCGTCCCCGGAAGTTTCGGCGGTATTTTCATCTCCATACGTCCAGATAAACGTGGTACCCCCCACCGACAGGTTGGTGATTTGGGGCTGAAAGGGAGAACAACCGGTGGTTTCTGACACTGCCATTTCAGCTGCAGGCAAAGGTCTTACCTTCACTGTATCAGCATAGAAATCTACACATCCGTAAGGGGATATTACGCTCAGGGTAACGGGATAGGCAACCGATTGAGTTGATGAGTAATTAAGATACGTATGCGTCACCGGGGTATCCTGGCTTTGCTCCCCATCACCCAGGGTCCAGGTGTAAGTCTCCACCCCCTGGCTCAGGTTTTCAAAACCCACTTCCAGCGGATGGCAACCGTCGTGATTCTCCATGGCAAACAGGGCATGAATTTCAGGGAATACTGTTACCTCCAGGGAATAATCGTGCTGACAACCATTTCCGGCCTCTGTCAACAGGTTGATGGTAAAGACGCCGGCATCACTTCCGGCAGGAACATGGTAATGATAGTATCCTGGATGCGCGTCTGTGAGTGGTTCCTGCCCGTCGTCCATATCCCATGTATACAGGAAGGCACCTTCGGAAAAATTAATAATTTCCAGTGAATCCGGAGCACAAACGGGGCTCTGGGGAACGGCAAACAACGCTTTGGGACGAGCCAGCACGGTGATTTCCATTTCGGTTTCATCATAGCAGCTTTCGGAGTAATAAGCCCGCAGTGACACCATAAAAGTAGTATCGCTGGTATGGCTGTGATTGCGGAAGGTATGCCTGTGCTCCTTCTTTGAGGTTACAGACATGTTCCCGTCACCGTAATTCCATTTATAATGGATAATTTCTTCGTTACCTTGTGTAATATTGGCAAAATCCACCACCAGCGGATCGCACCCCTCAATAATGCTGGCGGTAAACCCTGCAGCGATATCAGGATATACCCAAATCTCATGGGAGTCAGAATCGAAGCATCCGCGTTCGTTGGAAACGGTAAGCACCGGAGCAAATATATGCGGAGGATTGTCAGGCCCAACCTGATAAGTATAGTCCTGCGGTGCGGCTATGGTAAGAAGGTCAGTATCATCTCCCATGTCCCATTCATACTGGGTAGCTCCTACCGAATG
Source organism: Bacteroidota bacterium (assembly GCA_007694165.1). GTDB lineage: Bacteria > Bacteroidota > Bacteroidia > Bacteroidales > UBA7960 > SKVR01. Next base: position 17,632 of record RECE01000185.1, on the reverse strand, counting down.
ATTATGAAAGCTTACTTCCAGAGGAGAACAACCTCCGGGAATATCCGTGGTAAAAATGGCCTGTGGTACAGGATCCACCCTTACAATACGCTGGAAGGTGCTGGTGCAACCAAATTCGGAAACCACAGTCAGCAGTATGGTATCATGGACTTCTTCCACATGATCATGGTTGAAGAATGTATGATAATGTTCGGTTTGGTTGGTTTGAGAAGTATGACCATCCCCATAATTCCAGTACCAGAAATCAGCCCCGGATGACTGATCTTCCAGCATTATCTCCAGGGGATGGCAACCTGCATTCACGCTGGTGGCAAACAGGGCTTCAATTTCGGGGAAAATAACCACATCTTGGGTAAACTGGTGTGGACATTCGTTGAGACCTTCCACATCGAGGGTAATGGTAAATACTTTTGCACCGGCATCGGCAGGTTGGGTGTAAGTAACCGGATCCGGATTAGCTTCTTCAACCGGTTCACTTCCATTACCAAAATTCCAACTCCATGAAACGGCACCCAGCGACTGATTCACCACTTCAATGGGATGCGGGGCACAACCCGGGCTGTTGGACACGGTGAAAGAAGCTTTGGGGCGGGCCAGTACCGTAATTTCTTTTTCAAAAACATCCACACACTCATCGGCATACCATGCCGTAAGCCGCAGGATGAAAGTCTCATCGGTATCATGACTGTAATTGTAGAAGGTATGGCTGTGAGTTCCGGCCTGGGTTTCAGAGGTATGATTGTCGCCGTAATCCCATTCAAAATTGAGATGGTCATAATCCCCTTCGCTCAGGTTGGTAATTTCCACCGTAAGGGGGTGGCAGCCTTCTGACACGTTGACTTCAAAAGCAGCTTCCACTTCAGGATACACATAGATATCATGGGTGATGACATTGACACATCCCTGTGGGTTGGTGACGGTAAGGGTGGGGCTAAAAACCGTAAGTATCTGATCAGCACCTACCTCATACAACTGAGCAGGGGGTGATTGGGCAAAAATGGTTTCCGTTCCATTGTCCATATCCCACTCAAAGGTCAATCCTTTTCCGTTGGAGGTATTGAAGAACTCCACCTCCAAGGTTGAGCACCCCCCTGCCGTGCTGGTATGGAAAGCGGCCTCAGGGACAGGATAAACAGTTACCTCCGCAGAAATCTCATCCATACAACCAAATTCGGAAACCACCTGCAAGGTTACAGTAAATACCTCCTCTTCACTATGGCTGAAATTGTTGAAAGTACGAGAATGCAGTTCCCCGGCAACACCGGAAGTATGCCCGTTGCCATAATTCCAGGAGTAGGTTTCCACCCCGGTTGAATGGTTGGTAAACTCCACCGTGTGGGGATGACATCCTGCTGCATCATCCATGGAAAACAGCGCATGAATTTCAGGGTAAATCAATATTTCCTGCTCATACACCTGCACGCAATCATTGGCGCCGGTTACGTGCAGCTGAATGATGTAATTGCCCGGACCCTCTTCGGGTGTGCGCGTGTAAGTGTGAGGTGCAGGGTGTTCGTCCAGAACAAAGTCAGAACCATCTCCAAAATCCCACTGAAACGCCACTGCACCTTCCGAAAGATTGATCACCTCGATGTCATGGGGGCCACAACCGGGGCTGTTGGGTACGGTAAACAAAGCTTTGGGTCGCGCAGGAATTACAATATATTTTTCAACCACATCAATACATACATCCCCATAAGATGCTGTTAGTTGAACGGTGAAAGTCTGATCCGTATCAGGGCTGAAATTCTCAAAAACATGCTGATGGATTTCATTGCCAGTAAAGGAGGAATTCCCATCACCATAATTCCAGGTAAATGTCAAATGGTCAGGATGACCTGTAGTGGTATTGGTAAAATTGACGGCAAGGGGATGACAACCATCTCCGATGATTTCAAAGTCAAAATCTGCCTCCAGATAGGGATAGATGGTGATTTGCTGCTGATAGACATTTTCACAACCATCGTTGATGGCACGCAGGGTAACGGTGAAGGTGGTGGGGGAATCATCGGCAGAAACCTCATAAACATGGGTTGGATTGTCCCCGATGGAAGCATTCCCATCGCCAAAATCCCATTCGTATGCTGTCGCACCTATGGAGGTATTGATAAACTCAACCTCAGCCGGTGAGCATGCCAATGGCATAACCACGGCAAATCCTGCCAAAGGCCTGGGTGTAACCTCCACCTGCAGGGTCTCCTGGGCCAAACAGCCAATCTGAGAGCGGGCGGTAAGCAGTACATTGTACGTAACCGCATTTTCCGGGTCAAAATTCAAAAAGGTATGCACCGGACTGGCCTGTGTGGAAGTGATTCCATCGCCGAAATCCCACAAGAATTCTGTAGCATTGTGCGACTCAGAGCCATCCAGAGCCACTTCAAACTGGGCACAGGAGCTAAGCTCATGATCAACATGCTCCGGGGTAGTTTTAATTACGGCCGACACTTCGGGCCAGACCACCACATCGCGGGAGAATTGTCCGGCACAACCCTGTGGTGATTCAATGCGAAATTGCATGGTAAAGGTTTCTATCTCTGTTCCCGTATTGGTGAAAGTATGGGAAGCAGGCAAGGCATCATGGGCATAGGAAGTATAGTCGGGAGTACCGTCAAAATCAAAGTCCCACAGGTAAGTCCAGCCGGCTACCGGTGCTGCACCATAATTCAGATTTACCTCCATCGGACTGCATCCCTGGGCCACATCAATGGTGAATGCAGGATTGGGCAGGGGATGAACAACAACGGTCAATATGGCCTCATCACTGCAGTTATATTGGGAAGATGCGCCCAGCGTAACCGTGTAAGTTCCGGGCTGGTGATAGGTAAACTCCGGGTTCATGGACACTGAAGAAGCATCGCCATGACCAAAACTCCAGTCGTAATAGTCTGCATGCATGCTGGGTCCGTTGGTATGTTCTGCATAAAACCTGATGGTTTCCGACACACAAACCTCCAGTACCCCGGCGGTGTGTGCAGGTTCCGTATGGATATGGGCCTGCACCTCGGGATTCACGGTGATAACCGAAGCAACATAGTCGCTGCAACCCTGGGCGTTGACTGCCAGCAGCTGCACCTGGTATTCCTGCGGAACAGACTCCGTCAATGTATGCCAAAAAGTATGCAATGGATGTTGTTGTTGAGAAAAATCGCCATTTTCATCACTCCAGGACCATGTCATGGCAGACCCGGAAACAGAAGTATTTGTGAAAGCCACTTCCAGCGGGCTGCACCCGCTTTGGGGGAGGAAAGTATAATTGGCATGTACCTCGGGCAGCACGTGTATCATCAAGGTATCGTAATCCACACAACCATAAAGGGTTTCGGTGCGCAGAATGACCTCACGTTCAATAACAGATCCTGTAGGATTGTAAAAAGTATGAGAAGGTTCGGCTGCAGATGAAGTACCACCGTCATCAAAAATCCAGGAGAATGAATGTCCGTTGAGAGAGCTGGTTCCGGAAAACTCCACCGTAAAAGGAGCACATACGGCAACAAAATCCTCTCCCTCTTCAGGTGCCACGTTGATAGTTGTAAGCACTGCCTTCACCTGGGGCAAAATCACCAGCCGGCGGGTAAATTCTTTTACACACACCTGGTCATCGTTGCGATCCAACCCGATGGTCTGGGTTACAAAAAGGGTATCGGGTGTGGCAGAAAGGTTGGTATACTCATGAACAAATGTCATGAGGGTGTCAGGCTCATCCGTGGTAAACGAAGTACCTTCTCCCATATCAAAAGTAATCCATTCGGCGTGCAGTGCTTCATTGGAAAAAACGGCTTCATAAGGGCTGCAATGCTCCACCGGGTCGATGGCAAAACCGGGAACTGTCTGCGGGTAAACCGTTACATCGGCACTATAGGTCTCGGTGCAGTAATAATCCTGTGTGGCAATGGTAAGGCTTACGGTAAATACCGAATCAACAGGGCTGAAATTGTAAAAGGTCTTCTCAGGGTTGGGTTCCATGCTGAGCGAACCATCACCGAAGCGCCAGAAATGGTATAGTGCCTGGCCGGTGGTGGATTGATCTTCAAACTGAATGGTATGGGGGGCGCACCCATCATACTCACCCACAAAAAAGGCCTCAGCCCTGGGATAAACGGTAAAAGAGCGGGAAATTACATCATCACATTCCGAGTCCTCATCCTCAACAGTAAGGGTGATGGTAAATTCCTGAGGTGCAGTAACAGTTGGGTACACCAGATCAAACTCCACCATATCGGGAGTCCAGCCATCAGGAAATTCAATATTGGCTAATTCGGTTCCAAAATCCCAGACGAAAGAATTAGCACCCTTTGAATCATTCTTGATGGTGATAGCATTGCTGAAACAACGATCGGGTACACGCAGATAAAATTCTGCTTTTACGTAGGGCCATATCTCAAAACCCGTTTCTGCCTTGTTGCTGCAACCATGCTCATTGGTTACCTCGTAAATAACCGTGTACTCTCCTTCTCCTATTTGAGCAGGATTGAAATACGGATAAGGGTTATAGGGAATGGGGATTTCATATTGAAAACCACCTACTTCCTGATAAATATAATAAATGCCAAACTCATAATCCGGGAAGAAATAGCCGGGAGAATTGGCACAAACCGGGTGAATATCTGCGAGATTCACTACAGGCAATTCAAAAACGTCAATAACGGCAGCGCCATCGGCATACTGGCTGGGGTCATTACCATCTACTACTCTTAAATAATACGTAAAATTGCCTGAGGTTGTAGCCTGAAATTTCCAAACCGGATTGCCTGTATCGAGGTTCATATGGAATCCAAACGGAGGTGGGGTATTATACCAATAATAGTTGTAATTTCCACTTCCTCCTCCCGCAAGGACTTCAAAAGAAACAGTGTCTCCGTAACATACAGACGATCCATAAGTAACGTTTGTGATTTCTACATCACCCCCACTGATTTGAACAATAGTAAAATCATCCGCTACACATTTTGTGTGTAAATCGGTTACAATAAGGTTAAAGACCTGGGAGGAAATTAACGGATGTGTTTCTGCTACCTGAAGCATCGGGTCTGGCAAAAGGGCGGAAGGAGACCATTCATACTCATAGACATTTTCTCCGCCATCCTCTGCCGTCAACCAGGCTGTTTCACCCAATACAACGGTTTGATTGGGGCCTGCTTCGGCATGGGGAGGTTTATGTACTTCTACCATGGCATTTTTTGTAGCACTGCACCCATTTGCGTCCGTTAGCGTATAATAGATAGAATAAAGTCCCGGGACTGCCTGAGAGAGGTTAAACCGATTGTTGATTACATGATTCCCAAAATAGGTTCCACCTTCCGGCAGCGCTCCTTCCAGATCAACCCAACCTCCATAATCGCAAAATCCCGCACCTGCCCACTCTATCTGGGGCAAAGGATATATGGTAAGTATTTGAGAAGCCCAGCTGATGTGGCCATTGTTGTCTGTAACCAAATAATGAATCTGATGCTCTCCCGGTCCAAGGTTGGCGGGTATAACAAATTCAGAAGATGATGTCTGGTTATTGACATAATACTTTCCACCCAAAGGATTTCCCCCGGTGAGCCCAACAACACTCTGACTTACACAAACCGGATCAAAAGGCATTAAAGAGACAATAGTACTATTCGCAACAGCCACAACAACATTGTCAGTGCTTTTACAACCATTTGCATCGCTTACAGTAAGCGTAAAATTAACCGTATTGCCCATGGGTAATGTTTGCGGGCCGGAAATATTCGCATTATTTACCATCGCAGCAGGACTCCACTGCCAATCATAAGGCTCCGATCCTTCTGTTGCAGATCCATCCAAAACAACTTGCCCACCGTTTGGTACAACAATGGCTTCACCGGCATCCGCCTGAGGGTTTTCAAAGACGATGATCAAAGCGTCTGAAGAAGAACTGTTTCCCATACCATCTGTATAAGAATAAGTTACCCAATGCCCCCCGGGATTGGCAGCATCAGTGTCGAATTCGCCCTTATCAACATAGGTACCGCTATACGCTCCTCCTTCCGGCAGCGCACCGGTTAAAACCTGCAGTCCGGTATTGTTACAAAAAGAAGGAGGTGAATCCCACGTAACATTTTTGGTGTTTTTTGCAGACACTAACCTATTATCTGCAGCATATACTTCAAAAGATAAAACGCAGTCAAGGGTCAAACCCAATAATACCACTATCGCAAGAAAATACCTTACCCAAACATACAAACCTTTTGCCGACCCTTTTGCTGGAGCGCCATTACAAGTTTGCTTTGCTGTGTGTATTCTTCCTGTCATCTTTTTATCTATATTTTTACCATCGTTACAGTTTATTTCTTGATAAACCGTATCACTTCCCGCTGGCCGTTCATCATTACGGTCAGGAAATACATGCCCGGGGGAAGCGAACTCACCGACAGCCGAAGGTCTTCTCTCCCAATCCTCTCATAATCATTCGTTCTGATATGCTTTCCTGTTAAATCGGTTATACCCACAGAAACCTTCTCAACGGGCATTTCCAAACGGACGTAAAGATAATCATCCGCCGGGTTGGGAAAGACTTTTATTACAGTGTTGTGAGTAATATCTAACAACCTTGTACTCAATATAACTTCCAGGGTATCCGATGCCCGGCAACCCCAGGGGTCAGTCACCTCCACCCAGTGAAGGCCAAAATTCTGTACCTGATGATATTGCGAACCGGAAGAACCATCCTGCCACAGATAGGAGGCATAACCCGGTCCTGCATCGAGCACAAGGGTATCGGGACGGGAAGTTATAATATCTTCCCCCAGAAAGACAAAGGGTAACCCTGTAACCTGCACAACTGTCTCAAGCAGGTCATTGACAGGATTGGCGTCTGTGCCGGTGTAAGCAATCTCTACATTATAATCATCGACGCCAGAAAAATCAAATGTATTGTGGGAGGTGATTTGCAGGGATTCTCCGGGCAAAAGCTCCTGAGCTGTCGTATGCAGTTCCTCCAGCCATAGATCATTGTTTATTCTGAGGTTGAAGGGTAAGTCGACTCCTGCAGCAATGGTGTCCTGGCTGTTATTGAGTAAAGAGAACACCAGATTTTCTGCATCACTGAGCGCACAATTGCTGGTGGGAGCAATGAGTTGTTCCACCATAAAATCAAAAGCATTCACCCTAACGGTAGCTGTACCCTGGCAGCCCTCTTCGGAAGAGACTACCACGCTGTAATCAGCCGAATACATGGCCGTGGGCGTGAAGAACCTTCCCTGCGAACCATCCTGCCATAGGTAGGTATGGTATCCTTCTCCGGCGTCCAGCAAGAGGGTATCGGGGCTAAGGGTATAAATGTCAGGTCCCAGATCGGGCAATACTGCGGGATGCACACCCATGGTAACAGACAGGTTGTTGTTGCCCGGATCCACATCTTCCATACCATGCCAGAGAACCAGTGCATAGTCTCCGAAAGCATCGGGGGTAAAAGTTTGCGCGAAGAGATGCACCAGAGAATCGCCCGGAGCAAAATCCTGCAACAAGACCAAATCTTCCGGGTATTCCACAGATTGCAACTCCAGTCCGACCGGAATGGTGGATCCGGCAGCCAGTATATCGTGACCTGTATTGACAAGCAATACCGAAACCGGCAGAGGTTCCTGCGGCAGTCCGCAAATCAGCGTACCCGGATCAACAAGGGAAGCAACGGCAATATCATTGGCAACCACCTGCACCGAACTTTCGGCCGTGCAGTTATTTTCGTCAGTGACCACTACCGAATAAACAGCTGAATGCAGAACAGACGGTGTAAAAAACTGCTCTTCAGAACCATCATTCCACAGGTAAGAAACAAAAGATTCTCCCGCATCCAGCATCAGGGTGTCAGCCTGGAGGGTATAGATTTCCGGGCCCAGATCGGCAACGGGGGGTTCGTGAACTATCAACTCTGCTACCAGTGTATCATTGGCAGAAAGGGCATCGGCAAAGTCATGCCAGATTTCCAGTTGTGTAGACCCGATATCAACGGGCTCAAATTTTTTGTCAAAAATATGGAAGAGCGTATCTCCGGGTGCCATTACAGACCCGAGAATTATCTGTTCTTCCACCGTTTCTTCCCCGAGCACCAGGGTCAGAGAAATCTCCTGGCCACCAACAATCATGTCATGACCGGTATTGGTGAGTTGCACAGTAATATCCTGGGGCCCCTGCGGCAGACCGCAAAACTCCTGCTGACTGGTAAGGGCCGTGATGGCCAAATCGTGCGCATACAGGGTGATGGAACCTGAGGCTGTACAATTGTATTGATCAGTAACCGTGACCGAGTAAGTTGCGGAATGCATTACTGGCGGTGTGTAAAATTGTTCGGTGTGACCATCCTGCCATAAATAAGCGCTAAATCCTGCTCCGGCATCCAGCATAAGGGTGTCTGCACGTGTGGTAAGGAGGTCTTCCCCCAGATTCACCAAGGGCAATCCCGGAACATGCACATTTTCTGTCAATACGTTATTACTATCTTTCGCATCGGTGAGCAGCAACTCAATGGTGAGCGGATACAAACCGGCAGCAGAAAAATCAAAGCTATTTTCGGTGGTAAGTATCAGGGTTTGGTTGGGTAGCAAATCTTCTTCAAGAACGAAATCCTCCTGGAATGCAGCCAGTTCCTCCACCTCAAAGGCAAAAATCAAAACCTGCCCCGCATCAAAAACATCGTGTCCCCTGTTGGCCAGCCTGAACACCACATGTTCTCCGCCCGACAAGGTGCAATTGCTCAAGGGAGCCAGCAGCTCTTCAATGGCATAATCAAAAGCAAACACATTGACCGACGCACTGCCCACACAACCGTAAATGTCAGTTACCGTAACCGAGTAAGTCCCCGATTCCAGCTGATCAGGGGTGTAAAACCGCCCTTCGTATCCATCCTGCCAGAGCCAGGCAACATATTCTCCCCCGCCATCAATGGCCAGTGTATCGGCCTGAAGGGAGTAAATATCGTCACCCAGGAAAACCATCAGTTCCTCAGTAATATACACGGTTTTTACCAATGTGTCATTGGCCGGCTGGGCGTCAAAGTACCCATGAAAAATTTCAAAAGGATAGGCACCGTATTCTTCTGTAAAAAACGGGATGGAAAAAGTGTACAACAAAGACTCGCCAGGATGGAGGGTTTCTTCCAGCACCAGGGTTTCAGTATGTATATCCTCCCCCTGCTTCAGTGTGAGGGGTATGTTTGTGGAAGCCAAAAAGTTATCATGACCTGTATTCTCAATTCTGATGGTAATTTCGTCGGGTTCTACAGGCAGCTCGCAGTGATTAGCCGGTGAAACGAGCTCACTCACTGACAAATCCCATGCATGCAAAAAGATGCTGTGGGTGGAAAAACATCCATTGCTATCTTGCACCGTCACTACATATTCGGCTGACTCCATCACATCGGGGGTGAAAAACTGCTCCTGGGAACCATCCTGCCACAGCCAGGCCACAAAACCACCTCCGGCATCGAATACCAGGGTGTCGGCACGGGTGGTGTAAACTTCATTGACCAAAGGAATAACGGGATTGCCAAAGGTTTCCACGGTTTGATCCAGTATGTTGTTTTCTTCAACTGCATCTGCCAGTGTGTGAGAAATTTTAATCTGGTAAACACCAATTTCCGAAAGATCAAGGGTAGTCTGAAAATCAAATGCTATGGTGGCTCCCGGTAGCAAGTCTTCCTGCAAAATCAAATCTTCGGTAGCAACCCAGGTCTCGTCAAGGTATAAAGACAAAGGAAATATTTCTCCGTCCACGAATACATCGTGTCCGGAATTTTTAACCATGACTGTGACTGTCTCCTCTGTACCCATGGTGCAATCGCTTACAGGATGGAGCAATGTTTCCAGATTGAGGTCGTAAGCCCACACCTGCACCGATGCCGTTCCCGAACAACCATTGAAGTCGGTAACCGTAACGATATATTCATAACTGGAAAGGCTGGTAACAGGCAACAACTGACCTGTGAACCCATCGTTCCAGAAATATCCTTCAAATTCACCCGCATCCAGCAAAAGGGTATCAGCCTGCAGGGTATATATTTCATTGAAATACAACGGTACAGGCAGGTCGTAAACCCCTCTCGAAACTTGCAGAAGGTCGTTGGTATCATCTTCATCTCCCTCAAAATCCAGGGCTGCTTCCAGCTGCCAGGTGTCGGAACCGATATTGTTGATTAAAGTAGTAAAAGCATGCACAGTTGATTCGCCCGGTGCAAGGTCAGCCTCCAGCAACACATCTTCCTCCACCCAGTCATTGTTTCTGAAACGATAAGAAGCAGAAAAGCCGGTACCTGTGTCCAGGGTAACATTGCTATGGTTAAGAATCTCAATAACAACTTCCACTGCACCGGTTTCGGCACAAATTACCTGCGGCGCCAGCACACCGGCCAGTTCCAGATCCAGGTATTGGGGAATGATAGCAACGGATGCAGAAGTTTCACATCCCAGGACATTTCCTACGGTAACCCCGTAGTCACCAAATTCTTCAGGAAAAAGAAAACGGTCTTCACTGCCGGTGGTCCACAGATAGGTATGAAAACCTTCGCCTGCATCTACCGACACCGTTAGAGGATCGGGAGTAATAACCTCGGACACCATATCCATAATGGGGTATCCGATGGACTCCACTTCCACGGTCAGTTGATCATTGACGGGATTGCCATCGGGGAAAGCATGCGTAGCACTTAGTTCATAAATACCCAGGGGCGTCATGTCGGGAAAAACCGAAAAAACATGTTGAAGTCCCTCTCCGGGCAATAAATTCTGCTCAAGGGTGATGGTTTCTTCCACCAGAAAAGCCTGCTGATAATAAAGCACCACATCAATTTCTGCCCCTGCGGCCAGCAATCCCGGGCCGGTATTCTCCAGCAGAACCCCTATGGGTTGTTCATGTTCAAAAATACAGGTATCCACGGGTGCCACAAAAGCACTCATTTGCAAATCGTGGGCAAAGACCCACAGGGAGTCGGAGGCAGCACAATTGTTTTCGTCGGTTACAGTAACCTTGTACATTTGGGTTGCCAGGTCACTTACCTGAAACGTTGCATTATCAGAACCATCCTGCCACAGATAAGCCACATAGCTTTCGGCAGTCTGCAATTCCAGTGTATCGGGCACAATCGACCAGATATCCCCTCCCAGGTCGGGTTCGGGAAAACCGAAAACCGTGACGCTGGTTTGCAGAGAGTCGTTGCTCAGGCCGGGATGGTAAAATCCATCATCGCCGGACAATGCGGTGTATGCCAGCACGGGATAATCTCCCGGGGCAGTCATATCAAACCTGGCATCAAAGGTATATGCGACCGACTCTCCTGCTGCAAGGGGTTGAGCAAGCTCCAGCAATTCCGTAACTTCATCATAGGCTCCCAGCTGCAAGGAAACCGGAATTTGGGTTCCGGCAGGCAAAGCATTGATTCCGTAATTAAAAACCTCCACCGTCACCGGTTGATTCTGCGAAAGGATACAATCATCCAAAGGCTCTGTTATCTGTGCAATACCCACATCAGGTGGGGCCTGATACAGACGAAAGGAGTCAAAAACAACTCCTTCGAAAGATTCATTGACACCACCGGCAAAAGCGAGCCGGAACCGAATCTTCTCCTGGTTTTTAAAGGACAATGGCAAAACTGTCCTTACTTGTCTGGGAGGAAGGGTTTCGCCTGTCCAACCTTTCCCTGAGCCAAACCGGGATGCCAGCCATCCTATTGCCTCCGAATCATGCCAGTTCCAGGTCAAAGTATCCTGCCAGGCTTCCATCAGCTGCCAGCTGGCACCTTCATTGAGTGAATACTGTAAAGTTATTCCGTCATTTTCGGGGGTATGGGTCTGGAGCATGAATTGCAGCACCGTGTAATCTTCTTCCTGGAAAGTAAAACAGGGGCTTTCAATCCACCCTGTTTCATTGTTCTGATAAGCACCGGCAAGATGGGTACCCCATGCTTTTGCGCCTTCCAAAGCACTGTTGAGCACCGCTCCGGAAGGGACACCCCATTCCCATGATCCGGAAGGCCCTCCCGGTAACCAATATCCGTTGTTGTCGGAAAAGTCGGTGGCATAAGGGCGGCTGTAGGTAGGAATGGAAAAAACATCTTTGCTGTACTGGTCGTTGTCATCAAACTGATCATCTGCGAGAAAAGTGCGTGCCTGCAGGGTGTAATTCCCCGGCTGGGACAAATCAACCTTAGTGTTGAAAACATAGGTCACTGATTCGCCTGAGGGGATGGGCTGGGCAATATATTCCTTATGCCAGGTGGCGCCTCCGTCTAAGGAGTAACCCACAGGCAGGTTTTCGGGTGCAGGTTCAATGGCAAAATTTCTCACCACAATACCCACTCCCTCATTTTCTGTAAGACCGCAGCCGGTTTGAGGGTAAAGCCAGCCGGTTACGCCTGTATCCCTGGTAATAAAGTTACCGGTCACCATCAGGTTATCCACATGCCAGCCACTGTAATTGTTATTGGACGATGTGGGTCCCAGGGTGAAACGGATTTTTACGTTGGGCTGGCGATCTGCCTGGGGTATAGCAATGGTTTGCTCGCTCCAGTTGATGGCGGACCCCACGAACACATCATTTCGCCATACTTCCCCCCATGTGGCACCTCCGTCAATGCTTACATCTACACTCACTTTATCTTCATAGCCCGAATAGAATACATTGAGCCATCTTTGAAAAGAGAGGGTTACCTCGCCATAATAGGTACAATCAAAGGAAGGAGATGTGGCGGTCCATGCTTTTTCTTCCAGGTCGGGTTCATAATTACCTGGCGAGCTGCCCAGTCCGGTGATGTCTGTTCCCAGCACCCTGCTGCCAATAAATGCTTTTGAGGGTCCGGGGTTTCCGCCCCCTCCCACTTCGGCTGCTCCGCCCCGTCCCTGGGGTTCATCGATTTCAAACTCTCCGGTAAGCTCCCAACCGTTTTCCAATTCAAAATCATCATACAAAATGGTGCGGTATATGGTGCGGGAGCCCAACGGATTTTGGTTTTCATCAGGAAGCGCCACATTGCAGGAACCCAAAATACCCCCTGCAGGAATCCAGGAGTTGGCCCTATGGAGGTTTCCGGCATCTTCTTTTATGTCATACGTAACCCAGATGTAGGAATATCCGTCAGCCAGGGTAAGATCCAAATTGTCAAAAACGGCCATGCCATTCACAAAATCCATTGCGTTTCCCACGGGAAACTGGGTAGAGAAATTGCGATCGCGGGTAAGGTAGAGTTTTACCCCCTGGGGCATCAGGTCATCGTCTGTGGTATTTCCGGATCCGACTGTAAATTTACTGAGCGTGTATTCACCTGTATTTCCCCTAATCAGCAAACGGGTGCGGCTCACGGGGTTGTTTTGGGTACCGGCAGCAATACGGGCACTGGTAGGTCGCTGGGTGGTTACATCTGCCAGGAACATTTCCCATTCTTCGGTTTCTACAACCTGCACTTCATCCACAACCACGCCGCCACCCCAATTGGTAATCCCCTCAAAGGCGATGTAAGTGGTGTCAAGGCCAGCGGGTAATAGCAGAGCCCTTGCTTCCCAAGGAGAATTGGGTGATTCGTAATGCATCAACTCCATCCATTCCCCTTTCAAACCATGACGGTAATAGACTTTCAAGTAATCGTTGCGAAAATTGGGTGGATTTATTGAGAAAATGAGTTCATGCTGGGCATGCCAGAACCGTAGCTCAGGTTTGAATGTATTTCCTCCTTCCACCACGATGGGTGGTGTAATAATTTTGGTTACATAACTAAAGTTGCCCTGCTTTTGGAAAGAGAGGTTATGAGAACCCACTTTTGCTGCATTAGGGATTCCTCCGGTGACACCAACCCCCTGTTCGAATTTCCAACGCAAATGAATATCCGGGGGATCCTGATTCTGGAAAACAATCCTATCCTGCGTCCATCCCGCAGGCATGAAGTTAGCATTGAAAGCTTCATAAAAAAGGGTATCCACTACATCCTGAGCCTTCACCACTGCAGCCTGCAGGGTAATAATCAGAAAAATAATGGTTTGTAACGTAAATTTTTTCATATTTCTGTAATTTACCTCCTCAGAGGAGGGATACATCAAACTTTTCTCATCTTACAATTGCCCGTCGGGACAAGGTATCCTGCCATGCCTTTTGGCGGCTGGGATTTGGTTAAACTGATAGATAACAGATATTTCGTGGGCTCCCCCGGTATTGTTGATCAGTCTGCTGATGGTAAAGTCATAGCTGTAACCAATGCGCAGGTCGCGTGTGCGCAGGCCTCCCATCAGAACCAGGGCATCGTTGTTCATGATACTCCCTGCAGGGTTTTTCAGGAAAGGGATGCCACGGTAGAGCAAACCCAGAGATACGGGGTCTTTCGACCAGTATACTCCCAGGTCGAACTGGTGAAAAGTCCCCTGATTTTTATAAAGCGCAGCGATAGAAATACTTTCATGCCCCTGCTGCGAGTAGGTGCCACCATAATCGAACCGATAACCGCCATAAACGGAAAATTTCAGGGGAAGCCTGCTGGTACCTCCACTGGTCATGGACTGGTTGGGGCGCATCATATTGTCGAAGGTTAAGCCCGCCCATGTGTTGGCCGAATAAACCAGCAATGAAGAAGAAGCATCAAAATACCCACGCTGGTCCATATCAACACTCGTATGACTGGAATTTGAATTATCCCCGGTAAGGGATAGCTGGTCGCCAAAAATCAACCGGTTTCTGTCTATAGAAATCTGCTCATAAAGGAACTGAACTCCGGGGCGCATGGTCCAGCGGTGATCTACCTTGAAATTGTAGGAATACACCAGACCTCCGCGGGTATTGGCCAGGCGGCTGCTTCCGGCCTGATCTCTTAAGAGCACCACTCCGGCACCGCTTCTGTAATTGTGAAAATAATGGTCGAAGGAAAAAGCGTAGGTTACAAATGCATTGCCCAGCTGAGGCCACTGGTTGCGGTAATTCATTACCAACCGGCTGCCATTGGTAGCACCGGCAAAGGAAGGGGCAAGATTAAGAGGAGCCGCATAAAACTGCGAAAACTGGGGGGCCTGGGCAGAAGCATAAAACAGGGTAAAATAAAAAAACAGGAATACACCGAACCTTGCGGCCTGGACAACCCATTGATGTATGGCTTCCCTGTTGTTCATCGTGCTCCTTCGTATTGGTAGTTTCCTGGCGTAAATTGTTAGGTTTGTTTTTAGCTCTGTCGTCAAATCACAAAACGTTCTCTTGAATATAAAACCCACCTTTATAAATCGCAATAAACTCAAATAATAATAGGACTTAACTCACTGAGATTTAGAATCGATTTCAAAAGCGGCATTAATTAACTGATTATTACAAAACTAAATCAGATAAATCTCTTATCAAACCGTAGCTCCACGGATAGTAGTTGCGTATTTTACGGTTTTAAAGCGGGTGATTTCACTTGATCTTCCACCGACATATAAATAGGTTAGGTGAAAATGTTGGTCAGGGCCACGAAATGACAATAATAAGGGTCTTTTTACTGACAGATACAATTAGCTCACATAAAATAAAAAACAATATCCTCTGATAAATTGAATATAGTTGCATCTGTGCGCAGGTATATGCTCTCGATTATAACAGGAGCTATATATGTATTTAAATTGCTTTGCATCACTAAGAAGAAAAAAAGACACCTTTCTGAGTCGTTTTCCGCAAATTTTATGGGAAAGATATAAAACCTGTTTTGCCTATATTAAACTCCTATGATTTTTGCTTTCTGTTAACTTTATTTAAGTTTTAATAATATATTTGCATTTACTTATAAAGCACACATAACAAAAGGGAACTCAAAACCGCATTCGATGGAGAAAACAGCATTACTATTAACTAAGCCATTGCAATCATGATGAAAAAATTACAACTGAATGCCTTTGTTTTCGTGGCATTGTTTTTATTCACAAGCACTGGCTACGCCCAGCCTGTGACGCAAAAAAAAAGTGAGGCAACTACCCTTCCTGAAGACAATCTAATTCTTTATGCCAACTTCACATACCATAACCAAAACACACCCGGGGAACTGTACGGTCAGGACATGGATTTAAGTGATATCGGAGCAAACACTTCAGCCCTGCATACTCATATCAATTATGAAGTGGCAGATAACTTTTCTGATGTTAATGGCAGCGTTACCCAAATTGAAGTGTTTGGCCTGTACGCAATTATCGATAGCGAAGGTTGGGGAAATGCAGACCCAGGCGAGCAACTATTTTTCAACATCAGATTCTACCCTTACAACGTTAATCAACCACAGTGGGGAAGCCCGACAAACGAGTACCTGGATATACCTACCACTAGCATTGATGCTCAAGAGCCATGGTCAATAGGTTTTAATGTTTGGAAATTTACGCTCAACATACCTGCCACCTATATTACCAACGGCTGGATTTCTGTACAATCTGTGGATGGTGATGGATGGTTCTTATGGCATAAATCCGTGGACAACGACCTTCATTCCTGGCAGAAAAACCACAATAACAAAAGTAACAAACTCGCACGCATAAGTACAGAGGGTCAGTCCAAAGTTGGACCAGTTGAGTACGACTTTGCTTTTAATCTATATGGTATAGCGGGAGAACCAGATGATATGCATTGGGTCACTTTCAACGTAAATATGGCTCAAACTCCCGAATTTAACCCCGAACAGCACAATGTTTACCTCACCGGAAGTTTTACTGGATGGTCAGAGCCCGGCCATGAAGGATCCATTGAAATGACCCATAGTCAAGGCACCATCTTCAGCACCACAATGGAATTGCAATCAGGAGAATATATCTACAAATACTTCTCTGATGCTTATGGTGACGGCTGGGCTGGTGGCGAATGGGAGGGTGACCCAAACAGAACCATTTTTGTTTCCCAAAACATGACAATCAATGATACCTGGGGACTTTACAGCGAAGAGTACTTTGAGCTTTTACTGCAGGCAAGTCCTGAAGGAAGCGGAACCCTGGCCGGAAGCGGCTATTATCAGGCCGGGGAAATTGCATATTTGCAGGCCTTGCCATCCACAGGATTCATGTTTCTCAACTGGACAGATGAATATGGCACCATGTTAAGTTCCAATCCAGATTTTCAGTATATTATGCAAGCCAAAGATCACACGCTCACTGCCAATTTTTTAGATGGGGAACCCGGCCAATACCTGCTTACGCTTCAGATCGTGCCACATGAGGGTGGCCAGGTATCCGGTGATGGTGCGTATAATCAGGGTGATCAGGTAATAGTCTCTGCTACGCCCAACCAGGGGTATGTTTTCCACAACTGGAGAAAGAACGGATCCGTTATTGGAACACAAACCCAGTTGGTTTACACCATGCCGGCTGAAAATGCCACTCTCACAGCGCATTTTTACAGTGAAGACAACCCTCCTTACACCCTCACACTGCAAAGGCAACCCCAGGTGGGTGGCACAGTCACTGGAGCAGGAGAATACCTGGAAGGAGAAGAAATTGTGCTATCGGCCATACCTGCTGAAGGTTATGGTTTCATCAGGTGGCTGGAAATGGGCAGCGGCAGCATATACACCGATCCAACATTCAATTATTCCATGCCAGCACAGGACATTACACTCATTGCCTATTTCGACCTGGTAGATTTTGTTCAACAACACAAGAGCCATAACCTAAAGCTATTTCCCAATCCGGCACAAAGCAATGTAACCATTTCC
>RECE01000283.1 GCA_007694165.1 Bacteroidota bacterium | reverse complement strand
CTGGCTTCCCGCCTGAAGGATGCCACCCTGAAGAGCTTTCAGCGAATTATTGATTTGTGCATAGAGCAAAAGGTGGATTTTTTGCTGGTGAGTGGAGATGTCTTCGATAGTGAAATGAAGAGTCTCGCGGCACAGCTTCGCTTCGTAAAAGAGCTGGAACGATTAAACCAACAGGGCATTCCTGCCTATATCATCGCGGGAAATCATGATCCCCGGCATTCGTGGATGAAAGAACTGAAATTGCCTTTGCAATCTTACCTGTTTGGTGCAGATACAGCAGAGTATATCACCTTTGAAAAAGAAGGGGAGCGACTGGCCGATATTTACGGTGTGAGTTATGCCACCCAAAACGAGAAGCGGGATCTTGATGGTTTTTATACCCGCCGTGGCAACCCGGCCCCATTTTCCATCGCATTGCTGCACGGCACGATAGGGGCTGCCGGACCCCACGAAAATTACGTCCCCTTCCGCCTGGAAGAGATCCGGGGGAAAGGTTTTGACTATTGGGCACTGGGGCATATCCACAAACACCGGGTGGTGCATCCTGCCTATCCGGCTGTGGTGTATCCCGGCAATCCGCAGGGGCGCGACTTTGGCGAAACCGGCCCGCGGGGCTGCTATATGGTGGAACTTCGGGAAAACAGCGCTCCCCACCTTGCCTTTGTTCCGTTGCAAACCATCCGGTTCGAAGAGGTGACAGTGGATTTGAACGGAGTGGAAGATATCAGCCAGTTGCATGCTGCCATTGAACAAGCCATAAGGGAAGCGGCAGGAAGTTCTGAACAGGAAAGTTACATGCTGCGCATCCGGCTCACAGGGCGCACTCGTCTGCACGGGTTGCTGCACAAACCCGGGGAGGTAAACCATTTGCTGCAGCTTCTCAATGAAGGGCAACTGCAGCAGACATACTTCACCTGGATTGACAGGATAGAACTGCATACCCTCCCCGATACCGATCTGGAACTGTTGAAAAAAGGGAATGATTTTATTGCCGAACTGCTTGCTGTCTTTGATGCCATGGAGGCTGATCCCGCACAACTGGAAGCCGTTATCTCTTCGGCAGACAAGGAATTCAGCAGCCTTCAGGCCAGAAAAGAGATAAACGAACTTTCCGCAGAGGAGAAAAAAGAAATTACTGAACAAGCCAGATGGATGCTTCTGGATCCACTTTTAAAAGAAGAGCAATGATTATCAGAGATATACATATTGATGGTTTTGGTGTTTTTCATAACCACACCCTCGGCCCATTACAAAAAGGGGTAAACATCATCCTGGGCGACAATGAAGCAGGGAAATCGACCCTGCTGAAGTTTCTGCGTTACACGCTCTTTGGTTATCCGCGCTTTACAGATCAGCGCATGACGCCCCTGCATGGCGGGAACCATGGCGGGCGGATACAGGGATTGCTTGCTTCGGGGCAGCAGGTTGTTTTTGAAAGAAATGGTGCTGATAAGATCAGGTTGTTACATGATGGGAAGGAAACCTCTGACAGCAACCTGTGGAACCATCTGCTGGGAAACGCTTCTGCCGGGCTGTACAACAAGGTTTACACCTTTACCCTGGATGAGCTGGTGGGCTTGTCGTCACTGGAAGAGTCAGGGGTAGAAGACCGGATTTTCAGCATGGGAATGGGGCTGGGCAATGTATCGGTGGCGGATGTGGAAACCGCTGTTCGTTCGCGTATGGAAGAAATCTATACTTTACGTGGCCGCACCCAAAAAATCCCGGCTCTGCTCAGGGAAATAGAACAAAAACAGCAACAGGTTCGTCAAATGCGCGATCAGATGGATTTGTACCGGCAACTGTCTGCTGATATAGATGCCTTGCAAATTGAAATCCAGGCCAATGAAAGGATGCTGCCGGATGTGAGAGAGGAACAGGCCCGGTTGGATGGGTATCTTCGCTGCTATGAAAGTTTTGTGCAGGTGGAAAGGGCAGAGCAGGAACTGGCTGCTTTGCCTCCCTTGCAACAGCTACCCGAAAATGGGTTGTCGCAGCTGGAGTCTTTGATGGAAAAGAAAAGCAGTTGCGCGCTGCAAATGGAACAACTGGAGCAAGGAACCCCCGAAGAAAGAGGAACACAGGAGCTGGAAGGCCTGCTCAGGGAAACAACCCTCAACACTGAGCTGCTGGAAAAAAAGGACGAGGTGGATTTTATCCGTCTCAACCTCTCGGGCTATAAACAAACCTTGTCGGAACGCACCACAGAAGGGGAGGAGCTCAAAGCGCTGGATGCCCAAATCATCAGCACCATCAGGGAGAGAATCAGCAGCCGCTGGACAGAGCATGATGTGTCGGGCTTTTCCGACATTCGCATGCATCATGGACAGGTGGAGGAGTTCATATCGGCCTCGCAACAACTACGAGAAGAATTGCGCGACCGGGAGTCGCAGGAGAAAGTGCTCTCCGGACGTCAGAGCAGCTGGAACGCAGGTGGGATCGCCCTTACAGGAGCAGGTTTGCTTGCTGTACTGGCAGTTCCTTTCTTTTATTATGGTTTATCGGTGGCGGGAGGAGCCTTGCTGCTGGCAGCCATAGGTTTGTTATTGGGGCGTAAGTATTTCGTGAAAGAAGATCCCCTGGTGCCCGTGAAAGAAAAGATTCGGGAGTTGCGACAAGCGGAGGAAGCCTATCTTGCTTCCTGTCGCACCTATATTGAGCGGGAGCTGAAGCTTTCTCCCCGGATCCCTTTTCACATGCTGGCGGGTGTTTTCCAAACCATTGAACAGGTGAAAGGATGGATCGTACAGCGCGATGCGGTGCGGAAAAAATTGCAGGAGCAGCGCCTACCCCTTATTTATGATTACGAAGGAAAAGTGAAAGCATTGGCGCGTGGGCTGAGGCAACCGGTTGACACGAGCGATATCCCTCTTCTGGCACAGGCCATCATGGAAGAATATGATGCAGAGGAAGAAGCAATGAATCAGCTTCTTCAGGCAAAGGATGAGCTGGAACGGAAAACAAAAGCCCTGCAACAAAAAGAGGCCGAAAGGAAAACCGCTCACGATGCATGGACAAAGTTGCTGGATGGGGCCGGAGTGGCTGACGAGGCTGAGTTTCGGCTCAAATACTCCGAAAACGAAAAGGTACGGGAATGGACGCAGATTCGTGACAATGCCCTGGAAAAGATAGAAGTGGTTGCAGGTCTTAACAAGGCCGAAGAGGTGATGGAATATCTGAAGAGCCATGATAAACACAACCTGGAACTGCGCCTGTCAGAACTGAAAACTACCATCACCGAAAAAGAGCAGAAAAACCGGGAACTCTACAACCGGAAAGGGGCATCCCAAAAGGAAAAGGAACGAATAGCCGGAACGTCAGACCTTGCGGAAAAACTCACAGAGCTGGAATCGGAACGCCAGAAATTGCGTGATGCTTACAAACAATGGCTCAGCGGCCAGGTTGCCATGCAGGTACTTGCGCAGGTGAAAACCCGTTACGAAAAAGACAAGCAGCCGGCCGTTATCAAAAACGCCGGTACCTATTTTCACACCATTACCCGGGGACGCTATACGGGGATTCGGGCTTCGCTGGAGGGGAAGGAGATGAGCGTTTACGATGAACGGCAGGCAACCAAAACCCTCGAACAGCTCAGCCGTGGTACCCGGGAACAACTGCTGGTAAGCCTGCGCCTGGGATTCATTGATGAATACGAAACCCACGCCGAACCTCTCCCCGTGGTGGTAGATGAGATCCTGGTGAACTTTGACGCTGCCCGTGCGCGCCATGCCGCACAGTTACTGCAGTCCTTCGCCCAAAACAGGCAATTGCTGCTCTTTACCTGTCATCCCTCCACGCTGGAACTTTTCGACAGGGATAGGGTTAATGTGATTAAGCTGGGATGATTGATTAGGTGATAGCTGTAATTATTTGTTGGAATGATTGCTAAACCTTTCGGTCTTGTATATGAGAAGGGCATTTGATTCTGTGGACAACTTCGTGTGCGTAATAATATAATTTCCGTCCAGGGTGGATGTAAGGTTTTTCTGGTTGCTCCTCCCTATGGCACTCATGATTTGATTACCATTGTTATGGTTCATCACCCGAAAATATTCGTTGTTAATGTAATAAATGATTTTTTCTTCATTATCGCGATAGTTGAAATCGGCACTGGGCCCATTCCGGTTGTCAAGTTCTGTTATCTGGCTTATATTACCCTGGGTATCGATTATAAATTGTTCATTTAGCTGTGCGACATAAAACTTATCCTCTTTACGGCTGGGAGTAATGAATTGGCCGAGAGAAACGTAGGGCGGGACAACAGTAGTTATATGCAAGGTGCTACTCTCAAAAATACCGTATTTAACAGTATTATTGAGTCTTAGAAATAATTTAGTATTGTCAAAGTTCCTATGAACACAAGTAAACCTATCCTCTGGATTTATATCGCTACCAATATTATTATAATTGGAAAGCTGATAATTATCGTTATTGTCAATGAGCTTGTAATCAAGATTGTTGTTACCATTGGATTTCAGCAAAACAATACCTAACCCTGACTGGGTAAATTCAAGGTCAAAGGGGATAATAGTTGGGTGTTGTGAAGGATCGTTGATTTCTTTTTCAATGGTTGTTGCTTTTACAATGGCACCAGTTTGCCAATCAAATCTGTAGATGTCAGGGCGGTTTATCCTTGTATTGTATAAACTTGCATCGGGTAAAGAACCCATAATGTAAACACTGGAATTGTTGGGACTGTAACTTAGCTTTAAAGGAGAAATGTATTGCGACAAATCATAGGTCTGCAAAATACTGTCCTTCAAAAGAGAATATCTTATGAGTCTGCTGGGGTTGTAAGCTGCAACCAATACCTCCTTATCGTCATTGATCATTATAAAGTCAGAGATGAATCCCTCAATAGTCATTCTGGTATCAAAAAACGGGACACCAAAGTCAAGAGAGTGGGTTTTCTCAAAGTTATCCTTGACTCTGATATTAAACGGGTGTTCCCTTCCAAGACTAGCAGGCCAGTATTCAAATCTCACTCCATGACTGTCATCCGTGAGCTTGTAAGTATTGGTAGACCAGGAGTTCCAGTTACTGCTAATGACGATGACACTGATGGGTTTATTGAATAATACATATACCGAATCCCTTGTCACATTATCCAAATTGCCGGATATCCCCTCCACATGAATAATTGCCAGCTTTTTTTCCTGGTTAACAACCAATTGGCTTTGAGCTGTTCCTGAAACAAAATACAAGGTGTCGGATCGGGGTTCAGCGCTTTCATTTTCGGTGTAGGCAAATTCAACTGTCATGTTACCACCTCCTGAGCCTGGCCCTGAAATCCAGTCAGAATTATTCACGACAGTCCAGTCAGCATTGGAAGTAACCTCAACATGAAAAACCCCGGAATCTTCAGAAAAGCTGAAATGGTCATCGGATATACTGATTTCAGGCTCTCCCACTTCCAGAATAAAGATCAAGCTGGTGGTCTCATCTCTGGAAATCTTAATCTTAGTTACCTGAGTAAGGTATTTATCCCGGCTAACAGAAACCGAATACTCTCCCACAGGAATCAAACCTGAAAACTCACCCTGTGCATTCGTCCTGAGGGTATAGTCCGGCAGACTAATGGTGGCATCTTTCAGGGGATTATCAAACTTATCTATTACTATTCCTGAGAGATTACCAATGGGGATTTCCTCTGCTTCTATCTCTTTAACACATGAGGTGAAAAGTGTTAGCATAAAAAGAAGAAGAAATGTACTTTTAAATTTTTTCATGTTTCTGTAGGTTGAAAAATAGCTTTTGCAAATAGCTTTTCTTTAAAACTAACCTTGTAAACCCTGCTTACTCCACCTTTATCAATTTTCCCGAAAGAAGAGTACCGTCTTTGAGCATTACCCGGTAAAAATATACACCAGCCTGCAACTGCGAGGTATCGTGTTGTACATTATGGATGCCGCTTTGCAGGGTGGCCTGGTAAAGAGGTGTAGCCATCAGCCGGCCTGTTATGTCATAAATCTCCAGGGTTATCTCCTGTGCATTCGCCAGTTGGATATTGAAATTTAACTGGTTGCTGAATGGATTGGGATAGCCGGTCAGGGTATGGGTTTGATACCATCCGGTAAGTTCATCCACCGAAATAGTAACATCAAAGTCCTCTTCGCCGCCTGCCTGCCAGTACCTTGCGGCAAACTCCTGGAAGTATTCATTGGCCACGCGCGAATCGTGGATGATCAAAATGTTCTCATCGTTGGTAAAGTTGGCATTGGCCGACCAGTTGTGCGAACCGGTGATGACCTTGGAATCCAGGCTGCCGTCCAGCCCATCGATGATGGCATATTTGTGGTGGAGCAACCCGAAGTCGGCCTGGGAAAAATGGTGTACATCAGCCCAGCTGCTCAGGTAGTTAAATTCGCTGTTCTGTTCTCCCACCGAGCCGATAACTCCTCTTACATCTACTCCCTGGTCGAACCTGTCGCGAATCACGTTGGAAATGGAGCGGCGGGTAATCAGGTTCAGTCCCAGATCGATGCTTTCCTGTGCAGTGGCCAGGGTGCGGTTGATTTGTGCTTCGGTGTTGGCCTGGGGGCTGAAATATGCTTCCACTTTAACTGCATCTTCTCCAATCCAGAATTGCGTGGGGTTTACAATGCTCTTCTCAAAACTGAACAATGCCTGGCTGCTGTTGAAGGGACCTGACTCACCACCCCACATCTGGTTGAATTCGCGGAGGTATGCACGGGAAAGGGCCACATCCTGTATGATAACCATGTTCTGATACTGGCTGTAAGTGCCCTGGTCGGTGGCATTCCATGAACTGGTAACAACAACAGGTTTTGTCGGGTCGTTGTCCAAAGCATCAATCACCGCAAATTTATTGTGCATCTGTGCAGTGCCTAAGCTTTGTACTGCTTTTATGCCGGCATTTGCCAACTGTGTTACGATAGGGTTGGTATTGCCGGTATGGCCCGATACAATCACCCTGATGTCCACACCACGGTCGTGAGCGGCGATGATTTCGGTTGCAATTGCTTCTCCAACCGAACCGCTGATGTTGTAAAAAGCAAAAGCTGCCGATTGTTCTGCCTGCTGAATGTATTCAATGAGTTTCTGACTGAAATCGATGTTCTGGTCGGCTTCGCGGAAAGTAGCCAGCTCATGCGCCACATCTTTGTTGAAGAAAGTCAGGATTTCGCCTGTTGTGCCGGCTGGTGATCCTGTGGTGGTGATGTAGATACTGGTAGCACTGGTATCGGCATCAAAAGCCGAACGCAGCTGGATTTTGTAGATGGTAGCCGGCTCCAGCCCGTCGAGGATAACCTGGTGCTGGGTTTTGTGGGTTTCATCCATTACATTGCCCATTTCCAGGGCGGGCGTGATGCCGTAGCGGATTTCCGAATGTCCTGCCAGCTGGGTTTCCCAGGCAAAGCTGATGGAGTTTGCCGTAGCTGATATTTCATAAGGGGGAGCCGAAAGGATGATGGGGCCGCTGAGTTGAAGGATATCGTCGGTAAATCGTGGCATAATCTGGTGTGTGTCGTGGAATCTTCCTGCTACTCCGGTAAGATCGGTCAAGCCATTGGGGATAACGCTTCCGGGAATGTTGGTGTTGTTGTCTACACGCAACTCACCCTCAGCTGTGTCATCGGCAATCACATAGTTGTTGTGACCCGAAAATACTCCTGTGGCTTCAAAAGCCGTATTGCTTATCCGGATAAGCTGACTTTCATAATCCCCGGTGTTGAGTTGAGCAATGGTTATATCCTGGGGTTCGATGTCGCGGTTGGCATCTGGAAAAACCTCAAAATCGCTGTCATTGACAATTTGCAGCAGGCTGTTGAAGTTGCCCAATACGCCGGTAAGCACAATGGAGTCACCGATGAAGGCACCCACGAGCCATTCGTCGGCCATCAGGGCACCATTGTACCAGGCAATTCCGGCTGTTTCGTCCTGCATGTACAAAGGTCCTTTGAACTGGCTGGCAACGGTAACCCATCCGGTAATAGTTACCTCTGTGCCTTGTGGCAGCTGCCGTGCATCCGCAATGGATATGGGTTGGCTGGTGTCAAGAGCCTCTGCCATCAGTTGCAATGTGTATTGAGGGTTGGCGGGGTCGTTGGATGTAAGTGTCAGGGTTGCCTCAGAAATGCCGGGCTGGGCAGCATCAAACATCAATGTGAAGTTCACCGTTTCCATATGGGTCAGGGTGATATTCAAATCTCCGTCAACCGAAAATTCCTCGCCGGTAATCAGGTGAGAAGATATGACCAGATTTTCTTCTCCTGTATTGCGCAGCTGCAATACAGCCGAGGCAGTTCCGGTATTCAAACCAAAGTCAAAAGTGCTGCCCGAAGGGTAGGGGATTTGGTTGATGCGCACCAGCAAGGAAGGGTCGGTAACGGTTTCAATATAATCGCTGATCAGGATATCGTCCACGTTGACCCGGTTGCCGGAGGCTTTTGCAAAGCGCAGCCTTACCGGACCGCTTACATCTTGTTGCAGACTAAATTGTTCAAGCTCTGCTCCTACGCTGATGGGGCCACCGATGGGGTTCCAGGTTTCCCCTGCATCATCCGACCAGCTCACCTGCAGAGAGCCTCCGCTGTCGGTACCGAAATTGGCCGCAAAAAAGGATACCTCGCTCATGCCCATGGGGTAGTCAAATTCCATCTGCAAATAACCGTCGCGGATACGGGTGGATTTCTGCCCGTTTTTCTTATCGCCGGCTGTGGTGCCAATAAGGGCATCATCAAACATCCATTCACCACTGGATAACTCTACAGAGAAAGGAGCGTAGGTGTTTTTGGTGCCCTGTTCAAAGTTTTCGAAAAGCTGGGCCTGAAGATGGGTAAACGAAAATATAACAATCAGAAATAATGGAAAGAGTCGGAGTTTTTTCATGGGAGGAGGTTTTCGGGGTTTGATGGAATGAGGTTTTTAGGGTGATATAAAAGTGTATTGTTGGGTTTTCCTGATGCAAATATATAATATTCCGTAGTTTAAAGCCGAAAAACAACATTATTAAATCATCATTTGGGTTTAGTCGGTTTTCTTGTTGAAATTCCCCTGCCAACTATGTTCTGACGATTGCAAGCCAGAAACTTACAGATTCCCTCACACATTCGAGCAGACGGTTATTCTGTCTCGATTAAGGTTAATTTATGTAAACCCCACAACGAAATTTTTTGTATTTTTACAAAAAAGCCAATATGACATTTGAAAAAACATATGAAGTTCAAAAAAATAACCGGTTAATTATTACATTACCCGACAGATTTAAATCAAAAAAACGGGTAAAGGTAATTATTGAGGATGTTGATGAAAGCAGGCAGGAGAAAATGGAATTACTTAAAAAAGCCTCTAAAGACCCATTATTTCTTTCAGACATAAATGAGATTACTTCTGATTTTGTGGATTCCGATAATGAAGGACTATGAATCGAGCCATGACAATGCTATTGACACACAGGAGTAAGATTTTAATATGTGGGTTCCATCAGACCAATGACTTAACTAAATTATTTTCTGATGAAATTTAGAAAATGGAGTATCTGGAGAGCTAATCTTGACCCTGTAATCGGTT
>RECE01000196.1 GCA_007694165.1 Bacteroidota bacterium | reverse complement strand
GAAGATTTTCATTTGGAAAGTGCTTTGCCACATATCCATACCGATGCAAACATGCGTAAAAAATACGGGGTGGTTGAAAAAATCAGCTACCCCGGTTGGTTTGATATTACGCTGCCTGCATCAGAAACAGCAAGAGCATTGTCATGGTATGAATTTGATTTTACTTCTGAAGGAGAAGCCTTAATGAATCAGCATCAGATCCCCCTCAGGTTTCCCGCTGTTATCTTTGATGAGTCGCCCAAACGCATGTATTACTTCGCCGGGGATTTCGGGCACAACCCCGTGTCGAGAAGGTTCGTAAGGTTAAAAGGGTCAAGGTTTTTTGAGCTTTTTCTGGCAGATCTAAATGATCCTACCGACAAAAGTGGGTTCTTTCTGGCTTATTATTTGCCTCTGGTAAGAAGCATTCTTGGGAATTATCAGGCTGATGTTGTTGCTTTCTGAACTTTATTGCATGGCAAGAATTCCCTCTTTCTCCTTAAATAAAGGATAGGGACTGTTGTTGAAAATCCTCATTATTTGATTTTCCAACCCTGATATAGATGCAGTAGTATTGTTAAGTATTACCACCAGTGTATTTTCCGGCAGTCGAACATAAGAGGTTCTGAAACCTTTCCACCAGCCATTGTGGTATATGATGTCTTGTTCGCGGTTATTTCTTATCCTGAAACCAAACCCGTAATTTATTCTGTAGCCGCTGCGTAAGCGTCCATTTTCAAAAGCAGACTCCTTGGTTTGCTGCGAAATCAGCAGGTTTTTCTCCAGTGCATTATCCCATTTCAGTAAATCTTCTGTGGTGGAAAAAATTCCTTTGTCTCCGGTAATTCCATCATTGAAATCAACGGGTATTTCTCTCAGTCTTCTTCCGGCCCTCTCGTGTCCCCTGGCAAGACTTGCACTTGTGCCGAGCTCTTCAAGGTCAAGCCCGGGATGATAGACAAATGAATTTTCCATCCTTAACGGGGTGAAAATATTGTTTTGTACAAAATCTGCAAAGCTTTCTCCGCTGATTTTTTCCACCAGCATAGCCAGAAAAGCATACCCGGTATTGGAGTAACTGAATCTTCTGCCTGGTGCGAAATTAAGGGGCAGAGAATGTGCATTGATCATATCCAGCATGTCCTGGTGAACGGGCAGGTGTCCCTTTTTCCAGTAATTGTCTATGATGTAAAAATAGTTTTGAAGACCCGAGGTGTGATTGAGCAAATGCCTCACGGTGATATCCGGGTAAGGAAATTCTGAAATATAGGTAGCTACAGTGTCATCCAGTTCTACAAGTCCTCTTTCCTGGAGCATAAGTATCGAAAATGCGGTAAACTGTTTGCCCGCTGAGGCCAGCTGAAAAATGTTGTTTTCTGATGCAAATTCTGTTCTGTCATTAAAGCGGGCATGGCCTATGCTTTTGTTGTAAACCGCCTCGCCCTGATGGGCAAGCAGCAAACTGCCGTTGAATCCTCGCCTTCTCAACAAACTGTCGAGAGATCTTTCAATGTAAGCTTTGTACCCGGGGTTAAATTCAACCTTTGGCGTAAAATACCAACTCAATTCCTCAGCTATAGGTCTGCCGTCCGGCTGCTTCTCCACGGCCTGATGATAGTTGCCTATAAGAAGAAACAATGCAATGAATATTACACTGCGCAAAGAAGTAAAAGTAGATATGATATTTAGAAGGAGTGACTTCATATTGCAATCTTGTTGTTGGGTGATAAAATTAAAGGTGGCAAGCGCACGAAACCCGGTTTGAAACTGCTTGTCTGTTCGTTTGTGTGGCAAATGTACGTAAAAGATAAAGATAGATTTTTACGGGTTATACGGTATTAAAGCAGGTGAAAAGAACTGAGTGTTTACGGTGGTTTTTCTGAGTTTTGACAGGGGAGGTGTTTGTGGTGCTTAAACTTATTTTTATGTCGGCAAGATTGGTTTTGATGGTGCGATAGATTAACTCAAGATAAACAGAAATTGAGCTTTTTTGTGTACAGTTTAAGTAAATTTAACGTTTTAAAAAATTGTTTAAATCCCGATTGGAAGGTTTAAACAGGTATTTATGGGTTTTTTTACCAGAAAACATATGAAATTCCAAATGTCCATAAAGTATTGTATTGCCCCCGGTTATACCATACTTTTCCTCCTCCGGCATGGGGCCTGATAGGGGTAAGGGAGTTGGAAAATCCAAAATTGAAGTCAATGGAGTTGCTTAAAGGGAAAGATAATCCAAGCAGCAGGTTGAGCTCTGCAGGGTGAAAATCTTCTCTTTCATCAGATGGTACAGGAGTTCCCATGTCAGTTTCAAGATGATCTACCAATACAGAAACCGATAATCCGGCATTCACCTTGAGCTGCTCAAGGAAAGCCAGATCCGTGTACCTGGCTATATCCATCCTGTAATGCACCGGCACTTCTACATATTGCATGTAAAATTTATATTCATAGAATTGGTTTCTTTCATTGGGTATGGATCTGCTCCCTTTTTGAATGTACATAATTTCAAGCATTAAGTCGGAGTAGTCCGTGATCCCGACAAAGGTAAAGGCTGAAGAAAACCAGCCCAGTTTATTGGGCCCACCCAGGTTATCTCCGGATACTTCAGAAGCGACAAGCCCCCCCCGCAAACCACCCTGAAACCTTTGCCCATAAAGGGCCTGGCAAAATAAAACAATGACGAGTGTTAAAACGAAAAAAATTCTGCTCATTTATATATCCTTTTCCTGTTTATGACGTATACCTTTCTGTTTGTTTCTTAAACCGTTGCTAAAGTAAAAATAATAAACGATGTTTTGAAGAGATTAACAACTGAATCCACTGCGAAAACTCGTTTTGGCAACTGGCTATGCCGGGCTTGGCTTTGTGTGATTTTTTATCCTTTTAACCCTCAGATAATTCGATTTATAATTAGTGATGTTTGTGTAATCCTTTGATATAATACTTTTTGCACCGGACTTAAAACTGAAAAAAGCAATCCATGTTTGTCTGCCTGGATAAAAACGGACATTTAAATCATTTTCCATAATATTTTTGATAAAATTTTATAATTTAGCGTTAGATATCAAAGTCCATTAAACATATTCCTGGTAAATATTTTGTTTTTTCGGCTTTTTATATAATAAAAGGGAATTTATACACCAAACTAACCAAGAACAATGATTCAACACTTACATGACTATATACCTGTAAATTCCATAAAAGAGTTAAGCGTATACCAGAAAATTCTTGACAATACAGCCATCCTTGTGCTGGCAGATGAAGACAGACAAATTATTTATGTCAATCAGAAGTTTTGTGAGAAATCCGGACTGAAGCGTGATGACGTACTGGGCAAACCCATGGATATTTTGCGTGCTTCAGATTTCAGTAAGGATGAACTGGAGAATATGTGGTTAACCCTTGAGCAGGGAAATGTTTGGAAAGGTGAATTGCTCAACGTTCAGGCAGATAATCAAACATACTGGGAAGAAGCTGTAATATATCCCTTTCGCAGCAATGGCGACAAACCCTACCAGTATTTGTCTATCGGTTCCGACATTACTCCATTTAAAAATGCAATGCAAATCAAAGACCAGTTTCTGGCCAATATGAGTCATGAATTGCGCACACCCTTGCACAGCATATACAGCCTTACCAACCTGCTTGAAGAGACAACCCTTTCTGATGAGCAAAGCAGCTATGTGGAGAACATTCTCAATGCCACAGGTATACTTATGCGAATGGTTGAAGACATGCTTGATCTGAATAAAATTGAGAATGGGCAGATTCGTTTTCAAAGCAAAATATTTAATCCCCAGATAATTGTTAATTCCCTTGCCAAAATGTTCAGGGAAAAGGCCAGGGAGAAAAAGTTGAATTTTCACCTTGAATATGATCCGTCAGTGCCAGAGTTTGTATTGGGCGACCCTTTCCGGTTGAAACAGATCCTGGTGCACTTGCTGGAGAATGCTGTTAAATATACCCAGAGAGGTGATATATTTTTAAAATGCAGATTGGCAGGCAATAATCCTGAAAGTTTCGTTTTTGAATTCATTGTAACGGATACAGGCATAGGCATAGCTAAGGAAAATCTTGCCATGATTCAGGAAAAATTTCAGCAGGAGCAAATGGATGACAAGCGCATCTATAAAGGGCAGGGGCTGGGCTTGTCGATAGTAAAACAACTTATTGAGCTTCAGCGAGGCGAATTTACCATCTCAAGCGGCGAAACCGAAGGTACCCAGGTACAGTTTCTTATTCCCTATCAGTTTCCCCTCAGCGAGAAGGCTGATGACCCTTTGATGACAAACGGCAGTGAACCTGAAAAAACCCATACCATGCGGGTGTTGATAGCCGAAGATGTGGATATCAACCAGTTGGTTATCAAGAAACATATGCAGAAATTCGGGTTCAATGCCGAATTTGCTGAAAATGGGAAAATGGCCATTGAAAAACTCAGAACCGGGCACTATGACATTGTGTTAATGGACATGCAAATGCCTGTAATGGATGGCTATGAGGCTATTCGCATCATAAGAAATGATTTTCCTGAACCAGTGAAAAGTATTCCCATCATTTCGATAACCGCAAGTGTAATGGGCGAAGCTCCCAGGAAATGTCTTGAGGCAGGGGCCAATGATTATGTTCCTAAGCCCTATGATATCAAAGATTTAAGAATGAAGATGGAAAAATGGGTAAACCCCACTGTTAACAATCAAATTACCCAAGGTATGAATA
Source organism: Bacteroidota bacterium (assembly GCA_007694165.1). GTDB lineage: Bacteria > Bacteroidota > Bacteroidia > Bacteroidales > UBA7960 > SKVR01. The sequence goes on along the minus strand of RECE01000196.1, from coordinate 31,465 downwards.
TGAAACAAGAAGAAAAAAAATATGAGTCGCTTATTGATCTGGATTATCTTGAACAATTGAGTGAAGGGGATGATGATTTTACCATCAGTATGCTCTCTTACTTCCTGGAGAATACTCCGGGAGTCATAAATGAGCTGAAACAGTTTCACAAAGATAAAGACTGGAAAAGTTTGCGCAATGTAGCTCATAAGTTTAAACCTCAGTTAACCTTTATGGGAATCAAATCCGTTTTCAACGAGGTGGAAACCATCGAACAGAATGCTGCCAATGAGGTTAAGACCGATGATATTCCGGCTTTGATAAAAACTGTGGAAGAGATATGTAGCAAGGCGATGGAGGAAATACGCTCTGAGCTGGAAAAAATACTGGATAAGAACCAGGATTAACCCCTTGACAAGGCCCAGGTAAGACCTGATGCCTGTCTCCTGGCAGGTGAGTGAACTTCCGTAGGGGGATAACCCTTCGCCCTTCGCAAGAACAGAGACCCTTTACTTGTCAGAGATTTACCACGGATGCCACATCTGATAAAGAATCGGGCTGAAACTCTCATTCCATTACAGAGACCCTGTATAATGGGATGGTTTGCTATGTTTAAATGCTTACATTCGTAGGAGATCATTTGCTGAGGGTCTGTTCATGCCTTAATTTCATAATGATGAGATGATCGATGATTATTTTTCAACAAATGACGTATTTAAAATGCTTTTTTGCTTGTTTGGCTTTTTTTTTTCTTAATTTTGAGCCTCTTAAAAAACAAGAAGTTGGCTTTAACAGGATAATGCATCAGGTTAATGAAAAACAGTTTACCATCTGAATATTGATTTACAGGCAATTAACAACTAAAAATAGAAGAAATGAAAATTTTGGTATGTGAAGACGACTTCATGATGATTAAAGCTATTGAACACAAGCTTCAGCGTGAAGGTTATCAGGTTGAGGTGGCAAATGACGGGCGCATTGCTTCCGAAAAAATCAAGGCAGAAGAATATGATTTGATTATTACCGATCTTCTTATGCCATTTACAGGAGGGTTGGAGCTAATCAACATGACACGAAATGAACTTGGCAAAACTACTCCTATCATTGTGCTTTCAAAAGTGGGTAACGAAGAAACCATCATTGAAGCATTCAAACTCGGAGCCGATGATTACCTTACCAAGCCTTTCAGTCCCAATGAGTTGTCCATCAGAGTAAAGCGATTTCTTCTCAAACGCTAAACCTTTGAAGGACTTTTTTTAAAACATAGTTTTCATTATTTTTCTGAAGACTCCCCTTTTGAATCTTTAGATTTGTTAATCATACCAAACTTATGAAAGAACCAAACAGGTATTTCGTATCCGTGCCCCCAAAAATAGCTCTCGGTTGTATTTTGATGTTTTTGCTTATTGTGCATAGTGCACTTTTTGCTCAACCCCCTGTGGAAGAAGACCCCGATGGATGGTTTTTCAGAGCGCGTGAACTCGCTTTTGAAGGCAAAAATGTAGAAGCAAGAGATATTTGCCGGCAAATTCTTGAAAAATACCCCAATTACCATGATGTAAAAATTCTCAAGGCAAGAACCTACTCATGGGAAGGCGAGTTTGTAAGATCCAACGATTTGTTGCGCGAAGTTTTACAGGCAGAACCCTCCAACAAGGAGGCCCTGTTTGCACTTATCGATTTGCAAATCTGGTATGGAGATTATGTTGAGGCAATAAAGTTTCTCGATATTGCTCTGGCCAGCGATCCCAATAATACTCACCTGCTCTATCGCAAGGCCCTTTCGCTCAAAGAAACCGGGGATGAACTGGCAGCCGTTGTATTACTCAATCAGATACTGGATCTTGACCCTACCCATTCCGAAGCAAAGGATTTACTGGATACCATTGAAAGCACCCGGCTGCTCAACCATGTGGGAATAGGATACAGAGGCTCGTATTTTTTTGAAAGTGAAGTAGATGCAGACCCCTGGCATTTATGGTATGCTGAGATAGGGCGGCGCACCAGAGGCATGGGGCCGGTCATTCTCAGGGCCAATTACGCCATGAGGTATGATGTCAATAGCCTGCAGATCGAAGCTGATGCTTATCCTACCGTCAGACCCGGTACGTACCTGTATCTTAATGCAGGCTTCTCTCCCGACCGAAGGCTGTTTCCCATTACCCGATTTGGGTTCGAGATCTTTCAAACTTTACCAGCCACCTGGGAGATCTCCGGAGGGTTTAGAATTCTCAATTTTGATGAAAGAGAAAGTCTAATTATAACCAAAGACCTGCTTATTATTACGGGTTCATTAAGTAAGTATTACAAGCAGTATTACTTCTCATTCAGACCCTATTTTACTTTTTCTTCTGTGGCTGATGACCCTACTTCAAATTCCTACTTTTTTACAGCGCGTCGTTTCTTTTCTTCCACCGATCACCACCTTTCTCTTATTGTGGGAAGAGGCTTTTCTGCTGACTATGACAAGCTGGCTGGTGGACAAGTCTATGACCTGAGTGGTACTGTAGTGGAAGCTATGCTAATGTATCAACAGAAACTCTCAACACGCTTTTTAATCAAAGCAGGTGTGGGATATAAAATATATGAAACAACCGATGATGTAGATGTGCTTTACGGAAACCCCACAGTGTTTGAGGGTGGTTTGATATACCGTTTCTAAGCCATAAATGATTATGAACTTATAATCCTGAACGAATGACATATGTAAGAAAACATCTTTTGTTGGCAGTCATAGTGGTTTGTGTGCTGCTGACTGCTGGCATTAAAGATTTAAAGGGTAAAAGTATTATCGCAGAGAACCAGGGATTGTTTTCTTTGGAAGAAATGGCAGGGTTTGATAAGGGAAAAACCTTATATGCTTTTGGTGCGATAAAAACGCTGGGTAGTTATTTCGTGTCACAGTCACCCATTGTCAGTGATGTTAGCGCTGACACCTCCCAACGGCAATCCCCCGGTACATTGGAAACACTGTTCCATAGATTTGTTGAAGCTTCATTAAAGGTGAAAATACTGGTTGTAATCCTGGTTTACCTGGTTGTGAGCATTCTTGTACTTTTTATAAGCATTCTGATAAACCGTTATTTGAAAACACGGCAAAGGCAAAGGCGAAAAGAGCTGAAAGACGAGTATCAGGAACAACTTGCCAGTTTTCTCTTTGATGATGAGGTTGAGAAAATTGAGTTCAGGGGGATCAATAAAAAGCTAAACAGGGAAATTTTCATTGATGAACTGATGGATTTGCATAACAACCTGCATGGCGAGGTGGCTGATAAACTCAAGGATCTGTACTTTAACCTTGGATTGCACAAAGATTCTTTGAATAAACTATACAAGGGCAAATGGTATCAAAAAACAAAGGGTTTTGGTGAACTTGCCCAGATGGATGTAAAAGATGCCAATGAAAAAATAGTACAATACACAAACTCTAAACACCCTGTATTACGAATGGAAGCCCAGGTGGCTATGGTAAAACTTGCCGAGGAGCGTCCGCTGAGTTTTCTCGATAACCTGGAAAGTGAATTGTCTTACTGGGAGCAAATAAACATCTACGACACCCTTATTTATCATCAGATTACCATTGACTCATTTGAAGAGTGGATCGATAACCCTAATCCTTCGGTGGTGGTTTTTTGCCTGCGGATGATCGCTCTTTTCAAACATGTACATTCTGGTGCCAGGGTCAGAGAATTGCTGTTTCATGACAACCCCGAAATTTCCCTCGCTGCTGTGCAGGCCATGAAATCGCTTGAAATACCCGAGTATGTTAATGACCTCAAAATGCTGTATCGCAGCGAAACCCTGCAACTTGTCAATATTCTTGAAACACAAAGAAAGAACAAAACCGAGAAGGAAATAAGAAGCCTTGATGATTTGATTCCACGGAAAATCAGGTATGAAATTGTAAAAAGTTTACGACCGATAGCTACCAATGATGATGTACCTTTCCTTGAACAGGTTGTCATGGAGCCTGAAAACTCCTACAAAATCAGAATTTTAGCGATTACCATTTTAAGCTCATTAAAACCTGCAGGTGAAAAGTGCATTAATGAAATGCTTAACGGAGATAATGAGTTGGTAAAGAAAATGATTAATAACGTAAAACAAACCCAGGAGTCATGATAGAATTTTTCAGATCCCTTCAGTTTATCGTTGAGAATGGCATTATTATCATCACCATATTTATTTTTGGTTCGTATGTGACACTTGCCTTGTTTTCCGCATTGTCCATGCTTAAATACATAAGATCAAACTCTTTTGTTGACTATAAAGTTCTGCTCTCTTCGCCCCTTGCACCCTCTATTTCCATTATTGCACCTGCATTTAATGAAGGTAAAACCATCATTGATAATATCCGTAGTTTGTTGTCATTGCATTACAACGACTTTGAAGTGATAATCGTAAACGACGGCAGCTCTGATAATACAATGGAAAAGATCGTCAAAGCTTATGATTTGGAGCTCGTTGAGTTTGTGTATGAAGATAAAATAGTAACACAAACTATCAGGGGGATTTACAAATCCCGCAATAAAGCTTTCAATAAGCTTATCGTCATTGACAAAGCTAATGGAGGAAAGGCGGATGCGCTCAATGCCGGAATCAATTTCTCCCAAATGGACTATATATCTGTTGTGGATGTCGACTCTGTCCTGGTAGAGGATGCCTTGCTTATTATGGCCAAGCCCTTCCTGGAAGAAACCGATCGTAAAATTATTGCCTCCGGTGGGGTAATCCGTATTGCCAACTCCTGTAAAATCGAAGATGGTAAAATCACGGAGGTGAAGTTGCCCCGGAAATTCCTGCCCCGTGTACAGGTGCTTGAATATACCCGTTCATTCCTGATGGGTCGAATGGCCTGGAGTAAGCTAAACGGTCTTTTGTTGGTTTCAGGCGCTTTTGGGATGTTCAACAGGGATATCATGCTCAAAGTGGGTGGATACAATACAAACCTTGTTGGGGAGGATATGGAGCTGATTGTGCGCATGAGAAGATATATGTCGGAGCAGAAGCAGAAGTACAAGGTGATTTATATTCCGGATCCGCTTTGCTGGACTGAGGTTCCTGCCACACTCAAGGTGCTGGGCAGACAGCGCGACCGCTGGACCAGGGGTACCATGGAAAGTTTATTTATTCACTTCAAACTTTTCTTTAACCCCAAATTTGGTAGTCTTGGGCTCATGGGACATCCCTATTGGTTCTTCTTTGAGTGGCTCGCTCCCATATTGGAATTTGTTGGAATTATCTATTTCATTATTATTGCCGTTCTGGGTATACCCAACTGGCCTTTCTTCTTCCTGTTGCTTGGTGTGGTGTACTTTTTTGCCGTCACACTTACCCACTGGGCCATTTTGTTTGAAGAACTTTCATTCCACCGATACCAGAAAAAACGTGAAGTGGTTACAATGCTTTTCACTTCCATGCTCGAACCGATTTTCTACCACCCATTTATCCTTATATTTAGCATCAGAGGTAACTTCAAGTACTTTATTGGTGAGAAATCATGGGGGAATATGGATAGGGTAGGTTTTGCTGAAGAAGAAACAAAGCAAAAAAAATGATCCGGATTATTGCAAAAGTGCTATTCTGAATTTCTAATAGAATATGAAGGGGGTTCATTTCAAGTGAGCCCCCTTCTGATTTATAGCTTGTGATGGAAATATTTTGCACCGATGCAGGGTAAGCATGCTCATTAGCGCTGCATAATGGCATTTTCTATAGTATCTTTGCTTTATCTACTCTACTGAATTACCACGATGGGATTCTGGTAACTTTAATAAATGACTTAAAACGTAATAATATGATAGTATCAATGACCGGATTTGGTAAGTCAGGTGCAATGCTGGCAGACAAAACCATCAAAGCCGAGATCCGGACACTCAACAGCAAAAACCTGGATCTGACCATAAAGCTTCCCTCCATTTACCGCGAGCGCGAAAATACCATCAGGGGTATGCTGGGCAATTTGCTGGAGAGAGGCAAAGTAGAACTCATTGTTACCCTCGAGTGCAGTGATAACAATGCCTCATATGCCATAAACACCCCTTTGTTGTTGCACTATTTCAAAGAAATGAAGAAGGCCGCAAGACAAGTCGAAATCGATCTTTCAGATAACTTTTTCCCTGATTTGCTGCGTTTGCCTGAAGTACTGAAACCCCAGACTGATGAACCGGATGCTGAAGAGTGGACAGCATTGGAGAAGGCTGTCAATGACGCTATCGCCCAGGTGATTCAATTTCGTCAGTCAGAGGGGAAACATCTCTTTGAAGATATACTTGCCAGGGAAGACAAGCTAAGAACCCTTCTGGTGGATATTGAACCCTTTGAAAAAGTCCGGATTCACAATATCCGCGAAAGAATCATCCGGTCTTTGAAAGATATTTCTGAAGATGTTCGTATTGACCAGAACCGCTTTGAACAGGAAGTGATTTTTTACCTCGAAAAACTTGATATAACAGAAGAGAAGGTAAGACTCCACAAGCATCTTGACTATTTTAACGAAACACTCAACAGCAGTGGGGCAGGAGGGAAGAAGCTGGGTTTTATAGCCCAGGAAATCGGCCGTGAGATTAATACCATTGGCAGCAAGGCCAATGATGCCTCAATGCAAAAAGTGGTGGTTCAGATGAAGGATGAACTGGAAAAAATAAAGGAACAATTAATGAATGTATTGTAACTATGAGTGAAATCAAAGGAAAGCTAATCATTGTCTGTGCTCCTTCAGGATCAGGAAAAACGACCATTGTAAAAGCTGTGCTCCCTGAAATTACATCACTTGAATTCTCCGTTTCTGCTTGCAGCAGAACTCCAAGGCAGGGAGAAACGGATGGGAAAGATTACTATTTTTTGTCGGAAGAAGAATTCCGGAAAAAGATTGACCAGGGAGCCTTCCTGGAATGGGAGGAGGTTTATCCCGGCAGTTTCTATGGTACCCTGAAATCTGAAGTGCAAAGGATCTGGAATAACGGCAGGCATGTTATTTTTGATGTTGATGTAATCGGGGGATTAAATATAAAAAAGCAATATCCTGACAACTCCCTGGCACTTTTTATTATGCCTCCTTCGGTTGAAGAGTTGAGAGCCAGGCTCACAGGGCGCGGTACTGAAACTCCCCAAAGCATTGAGAAAAGGATTGACAAAGCTGAATTTGAAATGGGATTTGCTCCTGAATTTGATGCTACCGTTGTAAATGATGACCTGGAGATGGCTATCGCTCTCACCAAAGAAATCATGAACAGTTTTCTTTATCCGGCTTGATAATACCTTTCAACAATCGGATAGCACAAATTCTTAGCAGGGTGTGTGCTGACGGTTTACAAAAGTATCATATAACCAAATTATAAGAGAATGGATGGCAACGGAGGTAAAACAGCACTGTTTTTCGGTTCCTATGACCCTGTGCATATGGGTCATCTTATCATTGCCGAATACTTCCTGAATTTACCGGAGATAGACGAATTGTGGTTTGTGATTTCTCCGCAAAATCCATTTAAGACAGAACAAAAACAAACACACCAGGCCACACGGAAGAAGATGCTTGACCTGGCTGTTGCTGATTTTAAAGGCTTCAGCGTGTGTGATATTGAGTTTGATATGCCTTTGCCTACCTATACCTATAAAACCCTTTTAAGGCTGTATGATGAATTCCCGGGCAAAGAGTTTATTCTTCTGATAGGTGCAGATAATTTGCAGGAATTTGATAAATGGAAAAACTGGCAGGAGATTATTGAATTGTTGCCAGTGTATGTGTATCCAAGACCGGGTTATGATAGCACAGCGTTTGACGATTTTCCCAACCTACACAAAACAAGCGCCCCGGTTATAGATATTTCGTCCTCCCTAATACGAAAAAATCTTGCTGAAGGTCGTTCAGCAAGATTTATGGTCCCCGATGGGGTTTATGATTTTATCCTGGAAAATAAGCTGTATTAAAGCCCAAATTCCTTCTTTAGCTGGTCAACATAATCGGTTTTTTCCCATGCAAAAAACTCAGCTTTTTTGAAATTTAGTTCTTTGCCATCCACCAACTTTTTGTAAGTGTCTTTGTCCTGGTAAGCTACCTGAACTTCTTTTACAAAAGGAGTTCTTCCAAAATGACCGTAGGTACAGGTTGGGAGGAATATTGGGTTTTTCAGTCCAAATCGCCTGATGATGGCGAAGGGTCTCAGGTCGAATAATTTCTCAATTTTTTCGGAAATTTCATTGTCACTTAACTTCACTTTTGATGTGCCAAAAGTGTTTACGTAAATTCCTACAGGCTCTGCAACGCCGATTGCGTAAGCAACCTGAACCAATACTTCGCTGGCAATACCTGCAGCCACCATGTTTTTGGCAATATGACGGGTAGCATAGGCAGCTGAGCGGTCAACCTTACTGGAGTCCTTTCCTGAAAAAGCTCCTCCGCCATGTGCCCCTTTTCCACCATAGGTATCCACAATAATTTTCCTTCCGGTAAGACCACTGTCGCCATGAGGGCCTCCGATAACAAATTTTCCTGTGGGGTTTACCAGCAGCTTGTAGCCATTGGTGAACAGCGGGCGCAATCTTTCGGGTAATACTTCAGCTGCAAGCGGAATCAGAAATTTTTCAATGTCTTCCCTGATCTTGTTCTGCATTTGTTTTTCTGCCGATTTTCTCTCTGCCAGTGTATCTCCTGAGGGAAGGATGAATTCGTCATGTTGGGTTGAAACCACAATGGTGTCGATGCGCACGGGTTTGTGATTATCGTCGTATTCTACAGTTACCTGGGCCTTGGAGTCAGGCCTGAGATAAGTCATGATTTCTCCTTTTTTCCTTATGGCTGCCAGTTCCTGCAGCAGGATATGAGAAAGGTCGAGCGTAAGAGGCATAAATTCGTCTGTTTCCATTGATGCATAACCGAACATCATGCCCTGGTCTCCTGCACCCTGATCTTCTTCTTTTTCTCTCTCTACCCCCTGATTGATATCGGGAGATTGCTCGTGAATGGCAGAAATTACACCGCATGATTCTGCCTCGAATTTATAGGAAGAATCTGTATAACCGATTTCTTTTAAAACTTCTCTTACCACATTCTGAATATCGACCCATGCACGGGTTTTTACTTCGCCACTACAAACCACCAGTCCGGTAGTAACCATGGTTTCACATGCCACTTTGGATTCAGGGTCCTGACGTAAAAACTCATCCAGCAATGCATCGGAAATCTGATCCGCCACCTTGTCAGGATGTCCTTCTGATACGGATTCAGATGTAAACAAATAGCCCATATATTAGATAATTATAATTGAAATAATTTTTTTGAATTTGCCCGGCAAAGGTAAACATTTATTGTTTAGATTGAGCCTTAAACTTCGAATGTAAGCTGCCTGAATACCTGCTCAATGCTCTGATCTTCATGCCTCATTGCTACAATTACCCATTGGTTGGACACTGCAAATCTGAAAATATCGCCCCGCAGGTCTTTCTCACTTTGGGTAAATATCCTGGCAGCTGTCCTGCCTTCACGCTGCACATCCAGTATTCCCGGAATATTTTTCAACAATTCCAGATTCTGTTCCTTCTCCAGTTCCATCCAAATCACCTTGTTGCTTTTATTGAGCAGCTGTAATTCATGGGTTGGGGCGTCAGCTACAATTTTCCCTTTATTGATAATAATCACCCTGTCGCAAACCGCTTCTACCTCCTGCATTATGTGCGTAGAGAGAAGCACTGTTTTATGTTTGCCGGTTTCCTTTATCAATTCTCTGATATCTACCAGCTGATTGGGATCCAGTCCCGAGGTGGGTTCATCCAGTATCAGTACTTTCGGGTCGTGAATAAGGGCCTGGGCAATCCCAACTCTCTGGCGGTATCCTTTTGACAATGCGCCGATTTTCTTGTGTTGTTCCGGGACCAATCCGGTTTGCTCAATCATCTGATCTACCCTGGATTTGGTGTTTTTTCCCAGTTTATGCAATCCCGCTACAAATTCAAGGTACTCCCTAACGTACATATCAAGATACAAAGGATTGTTTTCGGGAAGATAGCCTACCAGCTCGCGTACACGCAATGATTCAGTTACCACATTGTGCCCGCAAACCCATACCTCGCCTTGATTCTGGGGCAGGTAACAGGAAATGATTTTCATCATCGTACTCTTGCCGGCCCCATTGGGCCCCAGGAGTGCCAGGATTTCTCCCTGTTTTAGCTCAAGTGATACATCATCAAGGGCTTTCTGTTGCCCATAAGTTTTGGTGACATTTTTTACTGTTAGCGTCATGAAAGTTTATTTAGTGTTAGCAAGAAAACTCATCATTTTTACAAGTGCTTGATAAGAAAGCGTCAAGTGCAAGGCGGGCGATGGCTGAAAAACAGGAGTTTACTTTTCGTAAATGACTGTTTTGAAGGCAAGCCCAACGCCGCAATTGGCGTTTTCTTGCAAGCACTATTTAATTTATTGCCCGGCCGAATTGGTATTCGTAATCTTATCCAGCACCCGGCTGGTTCTTGCCGCTGTTACCCCGGTGCTGGGACAAACCCCTGTGCCTTGAAGTTCATTTACGATAGTTTGTATCAGGCCCTGCTGAACATGCTGAGGACGTTTGTTGACAAAATAGCGCGAACGACCGTTTACTGTCAGCCTTGTATGGCTGAAGCTGAAGCAGGAAAAGGAAACCTTTCCTTTCTCTCCAATAATTTCCATATAGTCTTCTTTTGCATGATCAGGGGCTGCAAAACTCCATATACCATGACCGACTATCCCCTCCTGGCCGGTAAATCCCGCTGAAATAAAATCTTCAGGCTCGTAAAGATTCTTTTGACTCGTGGTTAAGGCAGAAACTTTCTCTATAGGGCCCAGAAGGTAATCTATCAGGTCTAAATGATGGCTCCCCATGTCGTGCAGGTAACCCCCTCCCGATATTTCCGGAATTACCCTCCAGGGCAATGGATCCCTGAAGTCAGCTTCTTTGGCCGGTTCAAAGTACCGGATACTGAAAAATAAAGGTTTACCAATAACCCCTGAATCAATGAGCTCTTTGATTTTTAAAAATCCAGGCAACCTCCTTCTGTAGTATGCTACAAAAAGGGGAGTCCCTGTTTCTTCTGATACTTTCACCATCTCAAGGCACTGGGCATGGTTGATTGCCATAGGTTTCTCTACATACACAGCTTTTCCTGCCTTCATGGCACTTATAGCATATCCGGCATGAGAACCAGGCGGTGTGGCAACATATATTGCATTTACTTCGGGGTTATGTATCAGTTGTTCTGCGTTGTCATAAAAGTGTGGCACTTTATGCCGAAGTGCATAATCCATTGACTTTTCCCTGTCACGACGCATTACGGCAATCAGCTTTGAGCCTTTGATTTTGCCAAATGCAGGTCCGCTTTTTTGTTCTGTCACATTTCCACACCCTATGATTCCCCAATTGATAGTTTTTGCCATTATTGATTGTTTTGTAATACAGGAATGAGAATGAATTGAGCTATACCTGTGGGCTGTCTCGAAAAAACCTCACAAAGATAAAAAAACCTTTCCATTCATATCTTACCCCCTGATCATTGCATTTTTTGAAGTTAATAAAAAATCAGGACTCCCTGGGTAAAAATACTCCCCAATAGGTAGAAGTTCTGTAGATTTTGTCTAATTTTATTTTTTATTGAAAATCAAGGTAAGACTTTACGGGTTTGTTGAACCTCAGTTAGGTTTAGCTTAACAACCCTCTGGCCTATAAACCTGCTAACTCAATAACCCAATAACTCAATAACCCAATAACTACTTTGAAAGGAACAGTAATAAAATCAACCGGAAGCTGGTACAAGGTGCTGGATGAACAAGGCCAAATCCTGGACTGTCGGCTCCGTGGCAAATTCAAAATGGAAGGTTCGCGTGCCACCAACCCTGTTGCAGTGGGCGATAGGGTAATATTCGCATTGGAAAAAGATCAGCAAACGGGAATTATCAGCCAGATACTGGAGCGCAAAAACCATATTATCCGGAAGTCCACCAACCTGAGCAGAAAAAGCCAGGTGATAGCTGCCAATCTTGACCAGGCAGTTCTTATTGCTACTTTGTATGTGCCACGCACATCCACTGGTTTTATTGACCGGTTCCTTGTTAATTGCGAAGCGTACAGTGTAAAGGCATGTATAGTTTTCAATAAAATTGACCTGTATGAAGATGCGGAGCTCGAGACGCTGGACGAATTGATCTCAGTTTACAGCCCCCTGGGGTATGAGTGTTTAAAAGTAAGTGCCTTGAAGAAGAGCAACCTTGAAATGTTTAACGAGTTGATCAAAGACAAAACGTCATTGGTTTCCGGACATTCCGGGGTGGGCAAGTCTACGCTTATCAACGCCATTGAGCCTGGTTTGCATCTTAAAACAGCACAGATTTCTCTTGCCCATCTTAAAGGGAAGCACACCACCACCTTTGCCGAGATGTTTCCTTTGACCAACGGAGGTTTTATTGTAGATACTCCCGGGATTAAAGAATTTGGTCTGGTTGATTTTGAAGACTGGGAGCTATGCCATTATTTTCCCGAAATGCGCGATCTTTTCAATAAATGCCGCTTCGACAATTGCACCCATGCACACGAGCCCGGCTGCGCAGTAAAGGAGAAGGTAGAAAGCGGCGAAATAAACCACGGAAGGTATTTGAACTATATAAATATATTGTCAGGGGAAGATACAAGATCGTAATTTTGCTGCTCCTGTAATACACAGGTAAAGCGATTCAATGAGTTTTTGTGGCCAGTAATCGGATGCCGACATATTCTTCAAGCTTTCACAAAACAGCACGTTTTATAATTCTAATCATTTGTTGCAATGCGTATAGTGATTCAAAGAGTAACCCAGGCATCGGTAAGTTTAGAAAACAAAGAGTATTCAGGAATAGGAAACGGGTTGCTGGTTTTTTTGGGAATAGAAGAATCGGATAGCAAAGAGGATATTGAATGGTTATGTGGCAAGGTTTCGCGTCTCAGGGTTTTTGATGATGCAGAAGGGATAATGAATCTTTCTGTTCAGGAAGCCGGGGGCGAGATACTGCTTATAAGCCAGTTTACCCTTCATGCCAGCACCAAAAAAGGAAATCGACCCTCTTATATCAGGGCTGCTCGTCCCGAAATTGCTATTCCTCTCTATGAAGAATTTGCCAAAGCATTGTCGCGGAGTGTTGGAAAAGATGTAAAAACGGGAGTATTCGGGGCCATGATGCAGGTTTCATTAGTGAATGACGGCCCTGTTACCATTATTATTGACAGTAAAAACAGAGAATAATTGGTTATGGAATTAAAAGAAGCCCAGCGCAGCGTAGATGAGTGGATAAACACCACTGGCGTAAGATATTTCAACGAGCTTACCAATATGGCCATGCTAACGGAGGAGGTTGGGGAAGTGGCAAAAATAATGGCCCGAAGGTATGGGGAGCAGTCTTTTAAAGAAGGTGAAAAAGACAACGACCTGGCAGATGAGCTTGCCGATGTGCTTTTTGTTTTGATTTGTATTGCCAATCAAACAGGCACGGACCTTACTGCAGCTTTTGAAAAAAATCTGCACAAGAAAACAAGCCGTGATGAATCACGGCATAAAAATAACAGGAAATTGTTTGAATAGGTTGCTGTTGTTTATTGAGGGTCGTAAGCCCATTTAAGCCAGATAGATCCCCAGGTAAATCCGCCACCAAAGGCTGCAAGCACAATGTTGTCTCCTTTTTTCATGCGGTTTTCCCACTCCCATAGGCAGAGAGGGATAGTGGCATTGGTGGTGTTGCCGTATTTATGGATGTTCACCATTACTTTGTCCAGGGGGATGCCGCTTCTTCTGGATACAGCTTCAATGATGCGCATGTTGGCCTGGTGAGGTACAAGCCAGGCAATGTCTTCAGGTTTCAGGTTGTTTCTTTCAATGACCTCCACAGCCACGTCTGCCATGTTTTTTACAGCAAATTTAAATACTGCCTGCCCTTCCTGATAAACATAATGTTCGCGCGCGTCAATGTTTTCATGGGTTGGAGGGTAAGCAGAACCACCGGCTTTCATATGAAGGTGAATATGTCCACATCCATCAGACTGGAAAATATGGTCCATTATTCCTGATTCTTCTTCAGTGGGCTCCAGCAGCACGGCTGCTGCTCCATCACCGAATATAACACAGGTCTGGCGGTCAGTATAATCTACAATGGAAGACATCTTGTCTGCTCCCACCACGATTACTTTTTTGTACCTGCCTGATTCAACAAATTGTGCTGCTGTAACCAGGGTGTAGATAAATCCTGAACAAGCAGCATTGGTGTCAAAGCTGAAGGCATTTTTAATGCCGGTTTTGTGAGCTATAAGGTTGGCTGTGGCCGGAAATTTCATGTCGGGAGTCACTGTAGAGCAGATGAGCAAATCCACTTCCTCGGGTTTGATTCCGCGTTTTTCCAGCAGTCCCTGAACTGCTTTTGCTCCCATTACTGAGGTCCCTTGTCCTTCTCCTTTTAGAATCCGTCTTTCCTTGATTCCTGTGCGGGTAGTTATCCATTCATCATTGGTATCAACTATTTTTTCGAGTTCCGCATTGCTAAGAATGTCCTCGGGAACATAGCCGTGAATTGCGGTTATCGCAGCCCTTATTTTTGTCATAAAATACAGGTAGTTAGATGAAATTAGGCTTTGCTGTCGTTCTTTTCAATAAATACTTTTGATTGCGAATAGCTACTCAGTCTTGCATTGATTTTCTCTGCCAGTTTGGCTTCATAAACATTTTTGGAGAGTAAAAGCATGTTTTTGGTGGCGACATCATTGGAAATCCCATGGCCAATAATTACCGTACCATTAATTCCCAGGATGGGGGTGCCCCCATAATTCTCATAATTCATGCGCTCAAAAAACTCATCTTCGATTTTGCGTTTTTTCACCAGACCGTACATAGACTCAGCCTGCTTCAAAACGATATTGCCGGTAAACCCGTCACAAACGATAACATCTGCTTTGTCGGTAAACAAGTCGCGGCTTTCTACATTGCCGATAAAGTTATAATCTGTAGTGTCTTTCATCAGTCTGAAAGCCGAATGCGTCAGAAGGTTGCCTTTTTCCTCTTCTTCACCAATATTAAGCAGACCTACTTTGGGTTTTTCAATGCCATATACAAATTCAGCATACACCGAACCCAGCAAACCAAACTGGTACAACACATCAGGTTTGCTGTCGGGGTTGGTTCCTACATCAATCAGTACTCCCAGTCCCCCAGTTTCCTTGGGTAAAACGGATGTGGTGGCAGGTCTTATAATGCCCTGCACTACGTTTACACTGTAAATAGACCCCACAAGCATAGCACCGGTATTACCTGCACTGGCAAAGGAATCTATTTTTCCTGATTTAAGATATTGGAAGCCCTTGGTAATACTTGAATCGGGCTTTTGGGTAAAGGCTTTGGTGGGTTGTTCGCCCATGCCAATAACTTCTGTGGCATTGACAATCTGGTATGAAGCAGGGTCTTCTCCGAGTTCCCGAAGTTTTCCTATGATTGTTTCTTCTAAACCAAAAAGTACAATATGGTCATTTTCGGGTAATTCTTTTCGGGCAAGAATAGCTCCTCTGATAATACTATCAGGTGCAAAATCCCCACCCATTACGTCTAAACCGATTTTCATGTGTCTAAAATTAATTGAACAGGCCACATGGAACGAGCCATTATTTATATGGCTCGTTTCATCCGGATATTTTTATTAAAATACGGCTCCATAACTACTTTTGGGTGGCAGCAACGTTTATGGGTGCTAAAACCGTCAATAGTATGCAGAATTCCGCACCTGTTTTATTATACTGCAGCAGCTTTTTCAATAGCGACCTGTCCTCGGTAATAGCCACACTCAGGGCATACCCTGTGCATCAACTTAATTGCACCACAATTTGAGCAGGCCGAAAGCGAAGGCTCTGTAGCTTTGTAATGAGTACGTCTTTTATCTCTGCGGGTTTTGGAGATTTTACTCTTTGGATGTGCCATAATCTAAGCAAATATTAATAATGAATGTTCTAATTAAACTTGATATCTTTCAATGCATCCCATCTTCCATCAGACGGTTTGTCATCTTTACTTTCAGATTTGTCCCCTTTACCGGGCATGTATTTTTCTATCTGACTGATGATGGTTGGGTCACATTCTGGAGTACCGGTTTCATCTTCATCGTGAACTTTTTTGGCCGGTAACCCAAGCGCAATAAATTCATAGAAATATTGAGCAACTTCGATATGACTCTCTGTTGCCGGAATTATAGTTACTTCGTCACTTTGCTCCTCACGGCGATCACCATATTTTACATACAACGCTCTGTGCAGATCCATCGTGTGCCAAAAGGGCTCTAAACACCTGTCGCACTCCAACTCAACCTGGCCGTCGATATAAAAATCCAAATCCATCATGTTGGACTTTTTATTTAGAATCAACTTGCCCTTCAGCTTTGCTTTTACAATTTCGCTCCCTTCAAAACAGGCAAAAAAATTGTCATCAAGCTCAAAATTGAATTCATGTTCTCCGCCGGAAAGCCCGACAAATGCTATGTTAAAAGGTTTCAATGCTTTCAAAGTACTATCTTTTTTCAAAGGCTGCAAAGATACAACTAATGTTGAAAAATAAAAAATTAAATTGCAAATTTAACCCAGGCAGGTTTCTGTTGGGTTAAAGTCTTCAAAAAAAAGGTTTTCCAGTCTATTTGAACGCCTTTTCCAGCAAAGCGTCACCTTCAATTTTTAATCTGTTGAAATACTCAGGAACATCTTTTCCTGTAAGCTGGTTAACATAAAGTTTGGCAAGATATTGGGCAAGCATAAACCCTTGTCCGCGCAAACCCAGAAACAATCCTTTTTCTGCATCAACTATCATTCGGGGCTCTATGTAATAGCCTGCCCATAGTGCCTGAAAACCTGCAGCTGACATCTCCGGGATCCAGTCAACGAAAATTTCTGAAACGATTTCTGCAAAATCTTTGGAGTTGATTTTTACGTCTTTGTCAGTTTCATAAGGTTCAATGGCTGGTGAAGCACAACCGATGATCTGTCCGGTTTCTCCAAGTTGTTGGCCGTAAACGGCCGTAAAACCTTTGTAGTTGCGCCTGTCGATAAGCATATCAAGTGGGTTGCCGTTAATGCCCAGCATGGGCAGGCGCCGCGTAATAAAGGCCTGGTGTTTCACAGGGTATAGCCCGGTTTCTAAGCCCAGGATTTTGGCAAATTTGTCACCTTCCGAGCCCAGTGCATTAATAAATACGGGGGTGTGATATTCAAGGTATTCGCCATCATGGGTTTTAACTACGGCAATATATTTGTCCCCGTTTTTTTCAACGTCAATTAGTTTTGTGTCTTCCAGCAATGTCCCTCCATTTGCTATCCCTTTTTTGCGAAGTGCGTCGATTACTTTTCCCGGGGTTGCCTGCCAGCATTCACTGGTTTTAAGTGCTGCAATATACTTTTTTTGAGAAGGATTAAAATAAGGCGATATCTGGTTTCTGAACTGTGAGGGTTCTAACATTACTGCTTTTTGCCATGCCATAGATTCTTCCAATGCCTTTAGCATGGTTTCGTCGTGCGCAAAAGTAATGTAATTTATAAGTCTGAAGTCAATGTCAAATTCTCTGGAAAGCCCATCAAACAGTTCAAGGTTATGCCTGGCAATATCTGTTAGTTCCGGAAGGCTGAAAACGGGCCTGCCACCCGCGATGTTACGCCAGGAACCTCCATACCCATGATTTATCATTGCAGGCTCGTAACCCTCTTCGGCAAGAAACCTGAAGAGGGAACTGCCTCCTATACCCCCTCCTGCTACAAAGGCTTTCACTTCTATAACCGTCCTCTTTTCATGGGTTACAGAAGTGACTATCTTTTCATGAATGGCAGATGGATACATTTCTCCCATACCAATCTGATTTGACATGGGGGCCCTGGGAGTGCTGCTTCCAATCAGCCGGATACCTCTGGGTCGCAAATTTTGCTTCAGCCGCTGAATGCATCTTTTCCCGCGGCAGGGACCCATGCCCAGGTGGGTGGTGTGTTTTATCTCTTCTACAGAAACAAACTTACGATCCCCGATAATGTCCATCACCTGATCGAGACTTACATCGTCGCAATGACACATAAACACATCACTCATAAAAGATTCTTTATGAGGTGTGGTTTCAATTTTCTGTGGATAATCTTTCTTGATGATAAAGCCTCTTACTTTAAGTTTATCATCATCACTCATCTCTTCTGATTTTACCCTGGCCACATGGGTTCGGTTCTTTTTGCGAAGAATTTTTGCAATGGTTCCTTCGCCGAGAATTTTGGCATTGTTATCAACAAGAAATACTTCCTCTCCTTCGTTCATGTCGAACTCAATGGGGAGGAAAAATGTTCCTTTGGGAAGGTTATATCCAAAGATGGCAAGCCCGGGACATTGGTATACACAATCCATACATCCTACGCATTTGTCAAAGTCGATGTGTGGCACTGTGCTGGTAGATGACTTGGTAATGGCGCCATAGTTGCAGGCAAAAGCACAGGGATTGCAGGCAAAGCCATACAAACAATCAATAACCACAAAGGGTTTTTGCATCCTTTCTTTGCCTGGCATAAAAGGTTCTTCAATTACCTTGGCAGGATGTTGTTGCGAATCGATATACTCTTTTGAAACCAGCAGAAAATCTTCGTAATTAAACGGTTTTTGCATGATTTCAAGAATGTCGTAAGCCACCTGCTTCCCTCTCAGCACGGCACTGGTTCCTTCTCCGATACGCACAGCATCTCCGGCTCCCAGGCATTTGCGTCCAAACATTTCACGACCCTTTATCAGCAGCAGGTCGTCGGGCATCAGTCCGGTGCATATATTTATGGCATCAATGCCTCCAATGAATTTTTCTGTACCGGGAATCGCTTTGAAGTTCTCTGCTTCTGCAATTACTGCTCCTTTTATACCATCCCCTTTTTCATTAGGTATGGCTTCGAGTATAAGGTGCGACAGCATAATGGGGATGCCCAGACGCCGGACCCTGTTGGCCTGCACGGGAAATCCTCCTTCATGGTCCTGGGCTTCAATAATAGCTTTTACTTTTGCCCCCGCCTGGGTAAGCTGGTAGGAGGTAAGGTAACCGATATTGCCTGCTCCCACTGTCAGGATGTTTTTACCCAGCAAGGTAAGCTCCACGTTCATCATCTTCTGAATTACCGCTGCCGTATACACACCGGGAAGGTCATCGTTGTGAAAAGTAGGCAGGAAAGGCACTGCGCCAGTAGCTACAACAAAAAAATCGCAATCTATATAATAGATTTCACGCGTTTTGAGGTTTTTTACTGCTACCCTTTTATTTTCAAAAATATCCCATACCGTAGAGTCCAGCATGATGCCATCATGATTTTCTCCGGCAAGCATACTGGAAATCTCGAATCCTCTCAAACCACCGTATTTTTTTTCTTTTTCAAAAAAGAAAAACTGGTGTGTCTGCATATTAAACTGGCCTCCTATTTCGCCGTTGCTGTCTACTACAATGTTGCTCACTCCCTTTTCGTTGAGAATTTCCCGCGTGGCCAAACCTGCAGGTCCTGCACCCACTATTACTACATCGGTTTTGTAAATTTTAAGGGCTTCTTTTTTGTGGTAATGCGTTGCCTCTGCCACGTATTCGTGGGGAATTTCTGCAACTTGTCTTACTTCATCGCAAAGTGTTATGCAAATTCTTTGTACTTCACCATCCACAAGCATTTCACATGCGCCGCATTTACCAATGCCACATTCAAGGCTTCGGCTGCGTTTTTTTAAACTATGACTGTGAATGGGATAACCGGCCTGATGGAGAGCAGCCGCAATGGTAAAGCCCTTTTCACCCTTTACCTGGTTGCCATTATAAATAAATGATGTTTCTTCCGGTGTTTTGATGTCAATGATTGGGTGTTGAGATATTTTGTGCATGGAATCCAATGGTTATTTTATGACTAATTTTGACAGCTTAGTAATAATAATTTTAAAAGAACATGATTCTCTCGCTTGAATAGCAGGGCTTTCACATGACAAAGGTAATTTTTTTGACAAATCTTTGATTATATTTCCGCTATTTAAAACCATTCTAAATATCATGGTATGAACTGGTTTTGAAGGTTCTGATTTGTTTGGATTTTCACCTGATAATCTGAGGTAAATCTCATTTGGCTGTAATGCGATTTTAGCATATATTTGATGTGCAACTGCTGATTTTTTGAATTGAGCGTGCAACCCGCTTTTTTGCTGCTCATGACCATGTTATTAAGTAGTAACAGAAGTTGGGAGGAAGAAACCTGCAGCTCAAAATAATAGAGATCCTGGTTTCCTTAACTTAACTCTGTGCATTAAGCATTTAGCAACCAAATTCAAAGATGGACTCTCATTTAGGAACACAATTTTAAACATAATCATTAACTGATGCAAAAACTTAAACAAACACTGACCATTTTTGGGTTTATTTTACTGGGAGGTGTCATTTTTTTTCTTGTTTTTAAAGGGGTTACTCCTTCAGAAAACAAAGCCCGGAATGAACTGTCTTCCAATCATGAAAATCAAATAGTTATGGATGGAACTAAAATCAAGTTGCCCGAACCCCTTACATCGGGCGGGATGAGTCTTACAGAAGCACTTGTTTTGCGCAGGTCTGACAGAAGTTACAGCCAGGAGCCACTCTCCCTTTCCGATGTTTCGCAATTGTTGTGGAGCGCCCAGGGAGTTACCAATGAACGTGGATTTCGCACTGCCCCTTCTGCTGGTGCCACTTTTCCCCTTGAGATGTATGTAATGATAAATAATGTTTCGGGAATGGAAAGGGGAGTCTATCACTATGATCCATTTGGCAATACCCTTGAGGTTGTTTTGTCTGAAGATGTTTCAGCAGCTTTGGCTCGTGCTTCACTGAGTCAGTCGATGATCAGCGAGGGTTCCATCGTCTTGATTTTTGGTGCTGTTTTCGAGCGCACTGAATCAAGGTATGGTGAACGGGGTGAGCGATATGTGTACAATGAAATTGGTCATGCCTCTCAGAATGTTCACTTGCAGGCTGCTGCCATGAAACTGGGCACTGTTGTAATAGGGGCATACCGTGACGAGGAAGTGGAGAATATCCTGCAGCTGGGAGATGAGATTCGGGTGTTGTACATGATGCCTGTAGGAAAATTGCACTAAATCACGTCTGCTGAAAAATGGACAGCCAAATGATTAGTAGTCATTTGCCGGATTTTCAAAGACTAAAAATCCAGGGTTGTGAAATCGTGTTTCAGCAGAGGTTTGCACTAACTATCCGCTGCACCGGGAGTTAAAGATCGTAAGATACACCCATTAGAACAGACCATGTATAAGGATGGGTTTCCCTGGTCAGATGCTTTACATTGCCCATGGGAGTTATAAACATGCTTGCGGTTGGTTCCAGGCTAAGATTTACACGATTTGTAACAGGATAACTGAATACCATACCTGCCATGCCTGAAAAGTTCAGGGTGCTGATTCCGACTACTTTCCCAATGGGAGCTTTGTTGGTTTGTTCAGAAAGAAAAACATCACCTGACATCAGGTAACTGGCAGAAAATCCTGCTTTGGCATACATGTTAAAACCTTTCTGCCAGAATTTATATCTTACATTAACAGGCAATTCAAGATATTCAAAATGCTGAATAAGACCCGTGCCCGTTTTGTTTAAAAGATTGACGATGCTTTCATCATAACTTCCTTTGAGGGTAATAATGCGTGAAGATTTAATGTCAGCAAAATAGAAACTCTGATCGGTAAATACAATGCCTCCCATAGAAGTACTCATGCTTTGGGGGTGATCGCTAATCATTGCTCCATCATTTGTATATAAAGGCATCAGGGAAGGATGACTGAAAGTGGCAATGTCATTAACCCGTTGTCCTATGCGGTTATACCCCAGTCCACTCTGTAATTCCCAGCGGTTGTTTATTTTGTAATTAACATGCAGGCCCGTTGCAAACGTCATGATTTCACTTTCAAGAGACTGCATAGGATTGGGTGTATTCCTGTTTTGGAACCTGTATGATTGCTGCGGAGCAAAATATGTGGAAAGTGAAAACGCCGAAAGGGCTGTTTGATCAGAACTTGCAAGGGCGATTTCCATGCGGCCGGGAATATCATTTTCTTCAGCAGCATCAGCAATTGCAGGGATCTGAGTCCTTATTTCTGCTATTTCAGGTTTGAATGCCACCAGGGATGCTGTTTCGGCATGCAAGGATTGCAGGATTACCCGGGTTGCAACATCAGCAATTTGGACTTGCTCAATGAAATCAGGAGTTTCTGGTTCTTTACCCGTATCTGCAAGTGCTGTAAGAGGTATGTTTTCTTGTGAAGCAGAGGAAGGTTCTTTTGTAACGGGTGATTGTCTGGCAATAAAAGGTTCACTAACAGGGATATCAGCAACTGCAGATGAAGCCTGGCTTTCTTCTGCATCAGTGTCTGCTGTTGGTTGCGGGGAGGGAGCAGCAGTTTCCTGAGCCGTCTGTTCAACAAGTACACCGAATTGATTGAGCAACAAAGCAGAAGCTGAAACCAGAAACATTAAAATTGCTGCGGCAACAGCCAGGATTCTTCTTCGTCTGTGACCCGCAATTATAGCATCTTTCTTGTCCAGCCGACTCTCTATGGATGACCATAGAGCCGCGGGTGGCTCAACCTCAAAATCTCTGAGTTTCTTTTGTATGTTTTTTTCTAACCGTTCCATTATTTTGTCAGATTGCTTTTTCAATCCATTGGGATTGATAATCAATTTTTTCTTTTAATATCGTTTTGGCTCTTGCCAGATTCGACCTTGAGGTTGAAACACCTATGTCGAGTATTTGGGCAATCTCATTGTGCGAATGCCCATCCATCACATAAAGGTTAAATACCAACCGGTATTGATCGGGTAA
This sequence comes from Bacteroidota bacterium, assembly GCA_007694165.1. Taxonomy (GTDB): domain Bacteria; phylum Bacteroidota; class Bacteroidia; order Bacteroidales; family UBA7960; genus SKVR01. The sequence goes on along the minus strand of RECE01000196.1, from coordinate 8,636 downwards.
TTGCTTTATCAGAGCAAGGATTTCTTTTTCCGACATGGTGTCAAGGGCTGTAGCCTCTTTGTCCGTGAAATCTTTGTCCTGGTTCATCTCATCCACAGAAAGCGTTGTTATTTTGCTTCTGTATTTGTCCAGAGCCAGGTTGACAAAGATTCGTTTCATCCATCCTTCCAGAGACCCATCCCACTTGAAACCCTTCAGATTTTCAAAAACTTTTATAAATCCGTCCTGCAAAATATCCTGGGCATCAGAACTATTACCGGCATAGCGCATGCAAACCCCATACATTTTTGATGAAAACATCTTGTAGAGTTCACTTTGGCTTTGCCGGTTGTTCTTAATACAACCACGCACGATTTCTTTTAATCTTTCCACACGGATCCTGGTTTGTACTGTAAACAAAAGTAAAAAAAAACTTTAGATATTGCACGCACAAACTATGCCGCATTGCCGCAGGCCAAAATGCAAAGAAATTAAAGAGCGTAATGTTTTGCAAGGGCAATCCCTGCCATTTACATGATAAATCTTTCTCCTTTTGTATTGAAGAGTCTTAATTGAATGTCAGTATCCTGGAATTGCTCAGTTACCCTGTAAAATATTTCTGTTAAAACCTCCAGGGGCTCATCAAAATGAAAATGGAAAGTGATTATATCCTGTTTAATGTTGTCAAATTGTATTTCGTTGTTCTTTACCGAAAAATAGTAATAGAATCCATTATCAAGCAAAAGTTCCGTAGCCCCTGCATCTTTGAAAGCCTTCATTATTTCAGTCCAGATATTGTTTTTTTCATTCTTGCTTTGCTCAAATATAACATACCCCCAAACTGTATTTTCCGGAATACGCATGAGGGTGTCAAAGTTGAAAAACAGATGATTGTCAAAGGGCTTGCCTTGTTCTATGGAGATGAGGTTGTCAGCAATATTGATTTTGAATTCATGCCTCTTGTCATTAACCCATAAGGTGAAATTTGGGTTTATCTCATTGGGGGGGGCTATTTGCAACAGTTGAGTTGCCGGACCAATGGTGGTAATGCAAATGTCGGGGACATCAATATCAATAACCTGAATCTCTGTATGTCCTGTATAGGTTTCCACCTGAACTTCCAGGGTGAAATTGTTGCAGGGAAAAGATTCTAAAGTGCTCAGGTTAAAATGGATAAATGAATTTTCTGATGAGAAATGCTCGTAAAACTCAAGGTTGATATAGTTAAATGCATGATCCTTTTCATCATCTGTTGAGCAAGATGTGAAAAGGATAAGGGCAAAAAAGGTACTGACGATAAATACTATTTTACTGTTCATTGAATGTGCTGTAATCCTTTTGTTTTATATATGAGATTATTTTTGATGATAATCTGGATTGTCTGTTTGTGGCCATTTTTTCCGGGCATTGTTGGATATAATGTTTTATTTGTCGTAAAATTCATATCAAACATGTGTCCCATCTTCATATGAAGAAAGAAGAGAAAAAAAAGACAGGCTAAATTTGGCTGTGCAGGGATAACCAAATCAAAGCCTGCCAATACAAAAAATCATGCAGGAATAAACTTCTTTTCCATGTACGTTTTTGATCCAGGGTAAATGGCCGCGCAGGATAGCTGAATTGGTTAATGTTGATGCACACTTTGTTGTTTTAGTGGAAAACGCAAAAGAGACGGCCATTTCATTAACCCTGAAATCAAAACGTACAATTTGGAAAAATTATGGAATAATCTTTAAAGTAAAGAGTATAGCATGTTTTTCCTGTTAAAGTTTTGTTGTCAATACTACAAAGAGCAAAAATTTGGGTATTATAATGTTTTAAAAAAGTCAGAGAAAAAAACCGGAGTACCTTCCAATGGACAAGCTATGATTGTTGGGGAGTCTTGGTTCAATTAAAAAAGTCTGATATTTAAGGCAGAAAGGCGATAACCCCGGTTTTTTTTAAGAGCGTTATATTAAGAAGACGCAGCGAAGGGGTAAAACGCTGCGTCTTTTATATAAAAAAATGATCTTTTTTTTGAAAAATCTTCCAAGTGTCTGAAGATTAAGGATTAGAGTGTTTCCAGATTATCTCCTGATTTAAGAAACTCAATCATGAGGTCTATATCAAATTCGTCAACTCCATGCTTTAGCAGGTGTTTTTTATCTTCCAGGAAAGAAGTTTCAAAATTCCTGAAGTTTTTAAAACTTGCAACACTCTTCTTGTAAGCTTCCAGCGCTTGTTCTTCTTCTTTCATACACCAGAGGGCGTGGCCAAGATTGAGCAGGTCGTGGCGGTTCTCCGGATCCCCGGCCAGCAGTCTGTTAAGATAGTCTGCTGCTGTATCGAATTTGCCTGTTGCAAAGGAACACCAGGCCAGGGGTCTGCGGATTTTGTGGTTTTCAGGTGCCAAAACTTCCACTTTAAAATAGTATTGCAGTGCTTCTTCATATTGTTCGAGGTGAATCAGGCATTGCCCGATGTTGGCCTGTACTTTCATGTCTTCCGGATTTCTTTTTTCCGCAAGTCTGTAGTAGGTAAGTGCTTCATCCCAACGATTCAGGAATTTCGAACAGAAGGCTATTTTTTTTGTAATCCACAACCTTTCTGTTTCGATAAGCTCTGCTTTTTTGTAAAAGTCCAGCGCATTTTGAAAATCTCCTGTCTTTTCATAACAGAATGCGATTTTTTCAAAAAGCTCAATGTCCTTTTTGTTTCTTTCGAGCAAGGAGAGAAAAATGTTTAATGCATAAGGGTAAAACTGCTTGTCGAAATAGAACTCTGCAATGTTGCGGATGGTTTTGGAATCCGTAATAATGCTTTTAATGAAGGCCGTATTGAAGATATCGGGTTCCCACAGGAAGACGTCCTGAAATTCTTTTTTCCAGGGGTGAAGTTTGAAAAAACGATACAAATCCTGCAGATACTGGGTGTAAATGCTTTTGGTGGTTGCAAAATCATTGATCAAACCTTCAGATTTTTCTATCTCTGAAACGCTATCCATTTCGGCATTGGCCATGTTGAGCATCATCCCTTTTTGCTGCTCGGGGATAAGGCTCAGGTTGATGCAAAAGGAGTATTTGTCGCTGTTGCACATAAAATAGGTTTTCTCAAGCTTCTCTACCAGCGGGCTCAGGTCGACTTTGCTGTCGGCACTTTTGAGAAAAGGTTGGATGGCCTGATTTTCGTTGTAAAAAGGGACAAACCAGTTGCTGATCTTCTGGAAAAAGGGGAAGTTTTTTAATTGAGAGAAAGCGCTCATGAAAACATCCATTCCTTCCATCTGCATCTCTGTAAACTCCTGTAGCTTGTCAAGTAAATCGGGAGCATCTTCGAAGACAGTTTCCCACTCCGGGTTTTTTTCCTCCCCGAATTCATCTTTGAAAATATTTTCCAGATCCAGCTTTTCTTCTATTTTGGGCCTGAGCTTCATCATGGCAGGTAAAATTTCTTCCTGCCATTTCTTGCTCACACTTTCTGTTTCCCTTGTTTTGGTAAACTGTATGAGTATTGCTTCCAGGTTCTTTTGAATATCATCGGTTTGAGATAGCTCAATTGTTTTTTCTTCCAGTACCGGGTATAGATAGAAGCGATCGTTGTATTTGAGGAAACACAGAAACAATCCTACCAGTGCTCTTTGCCATGTAAACTGCTGCTTTGAGTGAACAAAGCGAAACAGTAACAAAAATTTGTTTACATCGAAATATCGTAGCAGGCTTAGTGTAAGTGCGCTTACAATGAGGCTCTTGTCGTGCCAGGGGAAATGTTCTGAGTCACAAACAGCATCAAGAAGTTCTATCTCTGTTTCTGAATATTTATCAGAGAGCCAGATAATATTGAATATTTTGATCAAGGCCTCTTCACGGGCAGGAGTAGATTGTTCTTCTGAAAAACTTACTCCCTCAAGAATGGAAGAAAGCTCTTTGTTAAAGGCAAGACTTTCAAGGTAGGCAAGGGCCTGGCTTCTTTCTGCACTTCTTGTGCGGTCAAATTGTTTTTTTTGATGGTACACGTTTTCTGCAGCTATGTCTGTCAGGATTTTTTCCTGGAGTTCATCTGCCAGTTCCAGCAGGTTGCGTTTCAGATAAAGGTAAATGTTGGTCCTTTGCGGATCTTTGATTTTCCCAAATGAGTGTCGGAGAATATTTTCGTAGGTCATAGAATGCTGTGCCAATTGATCTCCAAAATATTCCCTGCCCGATTGGGTAATGAGTTTTCTGATTTCTTCAATGGCATCCAAAACCCTTCTGTTGTGAAGACTCTCGCTGATGTTGCTGTAGGTTTTCTTTACTGAAGTGCTGTCCATAATATGATTATTCCCTAAAAGGTTGATGCAAATTGTGAGTTGAAGGATGGGAGGCAATCAGGTATTATTGCTTTTCCGAAGTCTTCCTTGTATTAAGTCTTTAAACAGGGAAGTTGGGGCATTGTTTACAAAATGATTCTTTCTGCATCAAAAGGAGCTGATGCGAAGAATTTAACTACTGCCAATCCCGGACCCTCGTAAGCCGCAGAAATGGATACTGTTTTATCTGCTTTCTCTTTCCATACACCGGTTAAGCGCGATGATTCGTGAATGTGGCCGTGCAAAGTAAGCAAGGGTTGCTGGGTTTTGATAAAACTTTTGATGGCTTTGCTGCCCACATAAATATCAGCCTGGCTGTTTTCAACACTGATGCCATCCATGGCTACCCGGTCAAGTCCGGTATGGTAGGGAGGTGAGTGGAAGAGGCAAATTGTGCGTGCAGGGTCAATGCTTGTGGAAAGCTCTTTGAGATCATCGCTGATGGTAATTTGGTAATCATTGCCATCGGTCTGGAAAGTGCGAAATCCATCTTCAGGTTTTACACAACCTGCCTGCACGGTATGATCCGTATCGTATCTTTCCCAGTCTTTGAGCAAAAAAGGCGTGGGGGGTACATAGGAATAGCCCATAATCTGGTGTTGGCCAAAAGTTACAACCTTTCCATGGATATACTCCCACAAGCCCTTTTTCTCAAATTCAATCAATGTTTCTTCTTCTATTTTGGGATCATCATTTCCCATAATGACAAAAATGCGTGGAAACCTGTTGGCCAATTTGCCTTTTAACTCCTCAAACCTGGTAGCAAGGTAATCTGTTACAAAGTCCGGCTTGTTCTCGCCGGCCCTGAAACTATGCAATACGCTCGAAGGTAAAATGTCGCCACCAATAAACAAGGCAGAAGGTTTTGCTTCTTCAAGAAATGCAAAGAGTTTTTCGTAGCGGTTAACCTTTCCGTGCAGGTCTGATACAAATAGACAAAAGTCACTCATTTTTTTGCGGTTGTCAGTTTTCTGTTAAGCAGGTTTGGCATGCTGCATTCAATGATGCAGCATGCCAAACTTATTGTTATTTAGTGAAATTATCTAACAGCAAAGTGTTTTCGGCAAGCAAATCATCAGTTGAGATTTCCTTTGCTTCCATCACTTCAGTAGTTGCAGCATCAGCATCATAATAGATGGGGCCTTCGATACCCAGGGGCAGTCCCAGCCAAATCCAGATTATAAACATGGGAATCCTTGCTATCATAAATGCCACGGCGTAGGGAAGCATCATTGAAATGAGTGTTCCGATACCGGCAGTTTTATCGTACTTCTGGGCAAAAACGATTACCAGCGGGAAGTAGGGGAGCAATGGAGTAAGGATATTGGAGTATGAGTCGCCAATACGGTAAGCCGCCTGGGTAACTTCAGGAGAATACCCCATAAGCATAAGCATGGGGACAAAGATGGGAGCTAACAACGCCCATTTTGCGGATGCACTGCCCATGATAAGGTTCACCAGTGATGCAATAAGAATGAATGCAACCAGCAAAGGAATGCCTGTAAATCCGATGGCATTGAGACCGTCAGAACCTTTTACGGCAAGTACACTGCCCAGGTTGGACCAGTTGAAGTAAGCCACAAACTGAGCGGCAACAAATGCAATTACAATATAAAGACCCATGGTTGACATTGACTTGGCTGTCATGTCGGATACATCTTTGTCGCTCTTGATGGTTTTGGAAGCTATACCATACACCAGACCCGCAATAAAGAAAATCAGAAACATGATGGGTACAAGAGAGTCGTAAAAGGGTCTGAAGCTGTTGCTTCCTGTGTTTGGGTCAAGTTCACCACGCAGCAAACCTTCTGAAGGAACAATTGCGATAGCTACCAGCACCAGTACAATGAATACGGCAAAGAAAGACCACTTGAGCGCTTTCTTTTCTCTTGGGGTCACATCGTTGGTTTCAGGGGCCAGCAGTTCACCGTCAGGACGGTAATCGCCTAAGCGGGGAACAACAATTTTTTCCGTAACCCATGTGCCGGCAATACCTACCAGAGGCACAGAAGCAGCCATGAGGTACCAGTTGGAAAGCGGGTTAACCGTATAAGCAGCGTCGATAATCTGGGCGGCGGGTTCGGTAAAGGCAGCAATCATCGGGTCGAGACCGGTGGGGAGGAAGTTGGCTCCAAAGCCACCAGATACTCCTGCAAATGCCGCTGCAATACCGGCAAGGGGATGACGCCCCATTCCCATAAAGAGTGCGGCACCCATGGGTATGAGAACTACGTAGCCTGCATCAGCAGCTACAGAGCTTATCATACCTGCCACAACAATTGAAAAAGTGATAAGATATTTAGGAATTTTAGAAACAAACAATCTCAAAGCAACGGCAATCATGCCGGTATGCTCTGCAACTCCAATACCTAACATTACTACAAGCACAAGACCCAGGGGTGGGAAAGTGGCAAAAACGTTTACCATGCTTGTGAAAATTCTCTGAATACCACCTTTGGTTAAAAGGTTTTCAACAACAATAAATTCAGCAGCTACATCTGTTTCACCTCCGGTTCCGGGCTTCAGTACACTGATTCCTCCAAATATCCATGACAGCAGTAGCACTACCCCCATCAAAATGGCAAACAAAGTAACCGGTTGTGGTAGCTTGTTTCCAACAACCTCTACCTTGTCCAGTATTTTTTTAAAAACACCATCATTCTTAGATTTGTCCTTTTCGCTCATAATTTTTTTATTGAAAGTCAATAGATTGGTTTATGTTTAGAAGGCCCAAAAATAAATCATTCAGGCATACCAGCAAAGGATTAAGTAATAAATTTTATTACTCATCAATAAGACCATGGATTTGCTTAAAAGCTAGTGTGATAGAAGTGGAGATTTAACGAATAATAGTTATGACTCCCTGTGTTTGTTTTCGCACTCCCTGCCTTTTATAGGTAAGAACATAATAATAAGTTCCCTCCGGCTGATTGGAACCATCCCACCAGTTAAGATAGTAATCGTTGTGTTCAAATACCTTCTTCCCATGGCGGTTGTAAATCACCATAACACTGCCCGGATAATGTTCCAGGTTTTCTATCTCAAAAACATCATTGATTCCGTCGTTGTTGGGAGTGAAAACATTAGGAACGTTCAGATCGCAGTTTTGATCTGTGACGGCCAGGTCGAAAAAGTCAGAGCATCCTGTTATGGTGTCTGTTACCCGCACCATATAGGTGGCTACCTGTTTGGCCATTATGGTGTCATAAATACGACCTTCCAGTTCTTCTCCTTCAATCATCCACTGGTAAAGCCAGTGAATCTCATCGCCAATCAAATTTGCCTGAACCGTTAGGATCGTAGAATCGCCTTCACAAACAGGAATTTCCAATTCCGAAACAATTTCAGCCTTGGGCAGCGGCTGAACGGTAATTACAAGGGTAGTATCCCACTGGCAGCCAAAATTGTCGGTTGCCCTGAAGGTAAATTCAAAATGTTCTAATACTTCAGTTTCTACGCTTGTGGATACCGGGTTATTGCCCAGCTCATTGCCGTTTTGGTCAAACCATTTTGCTTCCACAATCTCAGGAGTGAAAATAAGAGAATCGGGATAAAAATCTTCATTGAAAAACAAACTCCATCCCATAACATGGCCAGAAGTACCTGTCACAACATCTTCCACAGTAACAGTCCATTCTCCGTTGAGCGGGCACCCAATAAGGTTCTGGAACGACTCTGCAGGGGTATAGCTCCCCTGGGGAAGGTAGGGCTGATTGAAATACAGGTCGCCTGCCTGGTCAGTATAGTTGTGAAACTGGAAGGAGGTTTCATTCATTAAGCCATACTGGGGCGAAGTGGTGAAACAGTATTCATAACCCACTCCGGGAATATCTCCGGGTGTTTCGTTGTAGAGCAAAACAACAGGCTCTCCAAGGTGCGCCCCTCCGGGGCCGATATCGTGCAATACAACGGATGAACCATTGGGGCATTGCAATTCGAAAATCAGGTGTCCGAAGTCTTCGTGCTCTATGTTGATGCATATACGGTCGAAATCATCCTGAAATACAATCTGTTGCTCTTCAGAAAAAACATCAAAAACAAGGCTGGAAACAAACATTTCGTCTATACCCACAAAGGCAACCGTATCTACCACGGTAGGGAAACCTGTCCAGGAAATGGTATTCACATTGCCCACAAGGCTGAAAATTTCTCCCGAGCAAACCGTATCGGCAGTAGCAATGGTATTGTCGAAGTTGGGAAAGGTAGCCAGTCTGACGGTAATGATAGTGTCAATAATACAACCGTTCTGCGGGTCTTCTATGATAAGCCGGAAAGGATAGGCGCCCGGATTTTCATAATCGTGAGAAACCTGGGCACCTTCTTTAAGGATTCC
>RECE01000379.1 GCA_007694165.1 Bacteroidota bacterium | reverse complement strand
CCATCTGCCTTGATAATAAGCTTGCCTGTTATACTATTCTTTTGCTGTACTTTCTTTTTCTAATATAAAATCGGAGAAATCCAAAGAGCAGCAACAAAACAACCGGCAGTGCCACATTGAGCAACTGAAGTTTGAATTTATGCTGGTTCACCCGGCTGCGATCCAGCACTCTAAGTCTAACCTCCCTGGCTCGCGATTCCATAATCCCCCTGTCGTCATTTAGGTAATTAATGGCATTGAGAATAAAATCAGCATTGCCAAAGGTTTCTTCAAGAAACCTGTCATATCCCAGTGGCAGGGGTTGGCCCCGGTTATCAAACTGATTGCGGATGATATCGCCATCGGAAACCACGATCATGGCAGTTCGCTCTCCTTTGTCGCGTCGCTGAAACCCAGCAGGCAACTCCGTCAGCGGACTGCGCCGGTTGGTATAGAGTGAAGAGAACTCCCCTTCCAGCAAAACAGCAACCGGTTTGGGTCCATCCCGATACATTCTCTCATCCACACTTCTTTCCATAATATCGAATGAAATCCGCGCCGGGGTTTGCACTACACGGGTATAGGGTGAGCTTTGCAATAAAAAGGTTTTCTCAATCCCTTCGGCAGCTACCGTATCAATGGTACTGACAAACTCCGTGCGCACAGCATTGAGGTTTCTGACCATAGGATGGTTGGAGGCAGGCATCACCAATGGAAAGTAAAACCAGGGAATCATACTTATCTGGGGACGATCGCCCATGAAACCTGTAGTAATAGGAATCGGGGCAGACTGCATATCCATAATGAGATCGGCATTAAGCCTTACCCCATACCTGAAAAGCATGTCGTCGAGGTTAAGAGGCCAGGCCATTCCCAGGGTCTCGGGAGCCATTTGCAAACTATCCATGGAGGCAAAAACCGGATCTACCAGCCACAATACAGAACCACCATGCATCACAAACTGATCAATCACGAACTTGTCCTGCTCTGTAAACCCTTCCAGGGGTTGGGCAACCACCAGTGTGCTTACTCCTGTCAAGGCCCGGGGATTACCATTTATAACCACCCGATCTACCTCATAGAAATCTTCCAGGCTGAATGTAACATCTGCAACATACCTGTACTCCAGCTCACCATTGCCTTCCAGAAAGGCAACGCGTGGTTTCTGCTCTAAAGTGAGTTTATGTATTGCCGAGGCAAGATTAAACTCAAGTGCCTGAGTAGAATTGTTAATAACATTTTCAGACGACATCCCCATTTGCTCCTGCAACAGGGAAATGGATACCTCACGACCCCTGTACCGGGCGATGGCTCCGGGAAATATTATCTGCTGTGAACTGGCATCTTCTCGGGTTACCTGCAACTGAGTAGGTTGCAAGCCTTTGCGAACAAGCATGGAATAGTTTTCCTCGGTTCGCTCCCAATCTCCTGCAATGGTTGGATTGATAAACTCATAGGTCACGAAGTCAGACCAGGCCCTTAATTCATCAAGCATCTCGCGGGTTTGATTTCTCAATCGCTTGAAACCGGCGGGAAAATCACCCTCCAGGTACACCTGAAAATGCACATAATCATCCAGTTCGCTTAGCAATAAGCGGGTGGCAGGCGTCAGGGTAAATCTTTTTTCCGAAGTAAGATCAAGACGCACAAAATACCTTGAGCCTATCATGTTCAGCGCAATAATTATAACCAAACTAAATAAAAGGCTCTTGACATTTGTGCTTCTGACATTAAGTTTTTGCACTATTTCTTTCTTTTCCTTTTTTGACATCCTTATGAAAAATGTGTGGTCTTTTTTACTTGTAACCGGCAAAAAACCGGCAAAAAATTTCTTTGTTCCAGGGAGCAATTACCCTTGGTTGCAATTTGATGAACAGGAAATCAGTTCCATTTTCTGCTTTCAATTTTTATTTTGGTAAGCAGCAGAAACAGCGCTATCAAACTTGCAAAATAAAGCACATCTCTGCTGTCTACAACACCTCTGCTAATAGATGTATAGTGCGAATAAATGCCCAGGTTGCGGATAAACAGATCAATGTTCCCGAACAAATCAAGGGTATAAATAAATTCGAATCCAATATAGGCAAATCCACACAAAAATATTGATATTACAAAAGAGACAATCTGGTTATCGGTAAGTGAAGATGCAAACAAGCCAATGGAAACAAATGCTGCTCCCAGAAACAGGAGGCCAAGATATGATCCCCATGTGGCCCCCATATCCATATTACCAACAGGCAATCCAAAATTATAAACAGTAATTACATATACTAAAGTAGGCAACAGTGAAAATACCACCAAAACAAAGGCAGCCATGTATTTGGCCATCACGATTTGTAAATCGCTCAAAGGTTTGGTAAGCAAAAATTCAATGGTGCCACTTTTTTTCTCATCGGCAAAAAATCGCATGGTTATAGCGGGAATGAGGAAAAGAAATACAAAGGGTCCCATGCTGAATAAACCCTCTATATTGGCATATCCCGATTGCAGAACATTGGTATCTACAGGAAAAACCCACAAAAACAAACTGTTGATCAGCAAAAATACACCAATGGAGATATAGCCGATCAGGTTGTTGAAAAAGTTATGGATTTCCCTAAAAAACAGTGTAAACATGGATTGAAATATGAATAATTATTTACAAATAATAATGGGGTTAGCGGCTTTTTTGCAGGAAAGCGCAGATTTAAACAACACTTGCAAGCCCAAACCGGCAGGAACAAAAACGAACCACCACAACAAGCAAGAGAAACAAGCATTTAGGAATCGAACAGAATGCTGACCGTATCGGTAAGTCCCAAACCGAGCAAACTTGATGCTTTGCCTTTGTTCATGGCTATTTCAAGGAAACCGGTACTTCCAAACAATGCCAACCTCTCCCCTTCCGCCACATCAGAATAGGAAGTATGAAGCGTTCTGATAGCATAACCGGGAACCCTGAAATTTATTGTATAAGGTCGTCCACGTCCTGTTTTTTTGAAAGTTTCGTGATCGATATTTACAAAAACGTTTTCATAATCGTCAATAAAAATGACCTTGCCCTCAATTTTGTTTTCTGTGATTACAGGATTGAAGGCATACATGCGATTCAGCGTTTTGTGGCTGTTTCCAAGTTCGTTCAGGGTTTTACCGGAGGCTATCATGGCGGCAGCCTTCACGAAAACATCGCGTGATGAAAAGGTGAAATAATCGGAGTCCTGCATAATATCGAGTTCAATAGACTCAAAAGGCTTGTCATCAAACAAAAGCGACATCACACCATTATCAGACCCGATAAAAAACATATCGTTATATTTTACAACAATATGAGGTGTTTTGGTGCTGGCTTCAGTGTTTACTCCAATAATATGAATAGTCCCTTTGGGAAAATCGGGGTAGCTATTGCCCAGGATGAAACTACAGTTCATAATATCAAAAGGTCTCAGTGTGTGGGTAATATCAACAATCTGCGCATCGGGAATCTGTCTTAAAATACTGCCTTTAACGGCTGCCTGGTAATGGCTGTTCATGCCCCAGTCACTGATGAGGGTTATTATGGTCATAGTCAACGGTTTTTTCCTGTATAATACATTCTTTCTGCCTTTCTTTGCAAAAATAACAAAAGCCTGCATTTATTCGCAAAAACATTTCACTCCAAAAGAACAACTTTAGAGAATATTTTTGTTATTTTGCTAAAAATTTCATTAAAACATAATTATACCTGGTGACAGAAATTAAAACTACCCATGGAGATCACACCGGAGAGCTTGCCATTTCACTGGAAGCGATTCATCCATCAGATATTTTCGGTTTGAAAGAAGAGAGATTGAGGTTGCTCAAAAAACTTTTTCCCAAACTGCGTCTTATTTTGCGGGGAAATGTATTAAAAGCCATCGGCGAGGATCGGGAGCTTGAATTTTTTGACCTGAAATTCAAAAACATTCTCAATCATTTTGAGCGTTTTAATAAGGTTACCGATGAAGCGATACTCGAAATCATAACCTCTGTTGAATCTCAAACCACCACTAACAAGATCGAGACAGACACCGAAGCCCTGCTGCTTCATGGCCGCAACGGAATGATCATCAAGGCGCGCACGCCCAATCAGCTGCGCATGGTGCAGAGTTTTAAAACGCACGATATGCTGTTTGCCATTGGTCCGGCAGGCACAGGAAAAACCTATACGGCGGTAGCAATCGCCGTCAGGGCACTCAAAAACAAGGAGGTAAGACGAATCATCCTTACCAGGCCCGCAGTGGAAGCCGGTGAAAACCTGGGTTTTCTTCCGGGAGATTTAAAAGACAAGCTCGATCCTTATCTGCAGCCTCTTTATGACGCTCTGCGGGATATGATTCCTCCGGCTAAGCTGGAATCTTACATAGAAGATAAAACCATTGAAATAGCTCCCCTGGCTTTTATGCGCGGAAGGACCCTGGACAATGCCTTTGCTATTCTTGATGAAGCTCAAAATGCTACGGAAAGCCAGCTGAAAATGTTTGTCACAAGGATGGGGAAATCTGCCAAATTTATCATTACAGGAGATGTAACCCAAATCGACCTGCCCCGCAACCAAACCTCAGGATTAATTACTGCCACGCGAATCCTTAATAAGGTAAAAGGAATCGATTTCATCTTCCTCAATGAAACAGATGTGGTCCGTCACCCCCTGGTAACCAAAATTATCCGTGCCTACGAAAATTCCAGTCAAACGGATTAATGCAAAACTGTGCAATCTAAACCCATTCTATGCCTGTCATTTCTACCCATTTTAGCTTTCCCGGTCAAAAGAACTTCTACAAAGGAAAAGTTCGCGATGTTTATAATATCAACGACGAGTTGCTCCTTTTGGTGGCAACTGACAGAATATCAGCGTTCGATGTAGTATTGCCCGCAGGTATCCCCTACAAAGGTCAGGTACTGAACCAGATAGCGGCAGAGTTTCTCGATGCTACGGCCGACATAGTCCCCAATTGGAAAATAGCTACCCCTGACCCCATGGTTACTGCCGGTCATCTGTGTGAACCCTTCAAAGTGGAAATGGTGATCAGGGGGTATCTCACGGGCCACGCCTGGAGAGAATACAAACAGGGCAAGCGGGAAATTTGTGGAATAAAAATGCCTGAAGGAATGAAAGAGAACCAGGCTTTTCCTCAGCCTATCATTACACCCACCACCAAAGCAGATTTGGGCCATGACGAAGACATTTCCGCAGAGGAACTCATGGAAAAAGGAATTGTCTCACAGTCAGACTACAAGCAGCTCGAAACCTATACTCACCTTTTATTTGAAAGAGGAACTATGCTTGCCGCTGAAAGAGGCCTCATCCTGGTAGACACCAAATATGAATTCGGCAAAAAAGACGGTAAAATCCTGCTTATTGACGAGATCCATACACCAGACTCATCCAGGTACTTCTACCTTGATGGCTACAGGCAAAGATTAGATGGCAATCTTCCGCAAAAACAATTATCCAAAGAATTTGTGCGCGAATGGCTCATGGAAAATGGCTTCAGCGGTAAAACCGGCCAACAGGTTCCTGACATGACTGAAGATATAATTGATTCAATTTCTGAACGTTACATCGAGCTATTTGAAAAAATAACAGGAAAATCGTTTCTGAAATCTTCTGCAATTGCCCCCCTTGAGCGAATAGAAAATAACTGCAATTATTTTCTGAAAAACCGATGAACAGAAATATTTGTCTGTTTCCTATAACCTATTTGCGATAATACCGTAAAACTTCCCATAGTGCCATATCTGTGCCTGCACGTAAAATACACTAAGTGTTTTTACCTATAAAAATCAGGTGATTCACTTGGCGCATTTGGGTGTTAAATCGTTGATTATTCGAGTTTTTAATAATATTTTTGTTCGGTTTAGAGATCCGTGATAACCGTTATAAACGCAAAAAACAAAAGGTGTCGACAAAAGATAAAAAATGCTAATCGATTGAAAGACTTATTTAGATATAGGGCATTATCCTGCCCACTTTATTTGTTAAGCTTACGAAAAATTGCCATAAAATTAAGAGAAATCAAAACCAAAATAACCTGAGGGGAAATCTGAGGGGATTAGTTAAAAAGTGACCAAGTTCCGAAACTAAACTATAACAACATGAGCCTTAACTTACGAATTCTAACCGTTATTTGTTTGTTATTAACATTTTCAAGTAATTCATTGCTACAGGGCCAGAATCTGGTCATTGAATCAGTATCCGTTAAAAATGTTTCCTGTTTGGGAGGAAACGATGGGGAAATTACAATCACAATCTCAGGAGGAGAGCCGCCCTACACATATACGTGGATCCGGTTGCCCTTTGCTTTTGATCAGATCATCAGCAACGAGACAACAGTCAACTTCCCGGGCAATTTTCCGGTTACGGCAGCCAGCTACCTGATTGACATCAATGATGCTATCGGCAACAATGCCGGGAGTAGTGTTATTGTTTCACAACCCTTATCTGCAGTGGCAGTAAGCATTACTCCACAACCAGCAGAAACATGTAGTGGAACAGATTTGCAACTCAATGGAATTCCCACAGGAGGCACGCCATATACAGCAACAGGAATTTCACCCTATATCCATCAATGGACAGGACCTGGAGCCGCTTTCCTAAATGCAACCAACATTGAAAATCCGGTTTTCAACAATCCTGCAGGAGGAAGCTTCGAACTTACATATACTGCTACAGATTCTTTGGGTTGTTTTGCATCCCAGACCATTACCATTAACAATACCGACAATCCGGACACTTTTGCCGGGAATGATGATGACATTTGTGGCAACAGCTATACATTAAACGCAACCCAAAGTTTCGGTACAGGAACATGGTCTGCTTCAGGCCCCGGCTCTGCCTCTTTTGCCAATGTAAACGACCCCAACACTTCGGTTACAGTTAGTGCTTTCGGAACCTACACTCTCACATGGACAGAAACCAACAACGGATGCGAGGGCAGTGACAATGTCGCAATTACCTTCAACGAAAACCCATCATTTTCACTTAATCCTGATAATCCTTCCAGCCCCGGTGCCAGTGATGGCTCCATTGAAGTAATTGTAAGTGCCGGTGAAGCGCCCTATACCTATACGCTTACCGACAGCGATATGAATGAAACCGTTTTTGGGCCTTCAGCTTCCGCAAATTATACTTTTACAGGACTCTCTTCGGGAATTTACAATATCAGAATTACTGACGCCAATGGTTGCTCTCATAATCAAAACCGGGAACTTACAGATACTTCTGTGCTCAGTGTTGCGGTTGAAACCACGGCTACCTGTAACCACCCATCCAATGGCACCATCGAAATTGAAATCCTTGCCGGCGACAGTCCCTTTGATGTAACTGTAACCACTTTTCCTGGCGGAAGCACAGTCTTCACTGCCAGCTCAAGCAATGAGTTCAGTTTTCTGGTTGCCGATCTGGCATCTGGCGACTACAATATTTTCATTGAAGATAACAATGGCAACGATTACAACAATCAGGTAAATATAGCCGAAGGTCCCACAGCAACCATCAGCTACGCTGGGTCTCCCTTCTGTGGCGATGGCGAAGCACTGGTTTCTTTTTCGGGATTTGGTGGTGGCACCTTCAGTTCTACTCCTTCCGGTCTGGCTATCAACTCTGCAACCGGAGCCATTAACCTGACCGCCAGCAACAACGGCACATATACGGTAACCTATAGCTTCAATGACGGAGATTGTGCCGGTACTGCACAAACCACGGTTGTTATTGGGGAAATTACAGATGTATCCATTTCATACGATGATTCACCCTACTGCCAGGAAACCGGTGGTGTTGCCCAGGTTACTATTATCGGACAGACATTGAATGCATCGCAAAATACTTACAATGCCGGAAGAATATCTTCTGACTTTGGTTTCCGAAACGTTACCCATTCTTCCAATTGCCCCGGCTCCATGATAGTATCTGTTCCAGCCGGAGCCGTTATTACTGCAGTGGACGTACAGTATCAGATTACTTCGGTTCCCTTGCATTATATGAGTGACCAGAGAAGTCAGCTTCGCGTGGTATCTCCCGGCGGTGAGGCAGAAGCATTAGTATACCAGGGTCTTGGAAATTTTGCCGGAACTGCCAACTACAACCGGACCGGACTTACCATTGCCAACAATGTAACCGGTGGCGGAAATATTGAATTTGAACTCCACGTGGGACGAACCTTTGGCCCCACCCCTGCCTGTGCCTCCAACGGCGTATGGGTAGTGGACGGCACCTGGACGGTAACAGTGCATTACACCTCAGGACATGAATTTACAGCAGAACCTCCCGGACTGGTCATTGACCCGGTAACCGGAGACATCAACCTGGAAACCAGTCTTCCCGGAGACTACATTGTTACCTATACTTACAACGAAGGAGCCTGTGAAGGAACCGCCACTGCGCTGGTAACCATTTTGCCCACTCCTGAAGCTCCTCCCAGCGAAGATATAATCGCATGCTATACAGGTGAACTTCAAACCCTCACGCTAACACCTCCCGCAGGAGCTTCTGTAGCATGGTACACCGATGAAACCGGAACAGTACCTGCCACTGCGCCCTCAGGGACCGACATTGGTGAATATATAGCCTGGGCATCTTTTGTGCTGGACGGTTGCGAGAGTGACCTGATACCTCAGAGACTTACCATCGTTGAAAGCCCCGAACCTCCGGTACCCTTGAATGTAACAGAATGCGCCGATGGATCCGTCTATACTGCCGGAGCTATCGTAAATGACGGTGATAACCTTATCTGGTATGCAAACAGTACCGGAGATGAACTCTCTTCAGCACCCTCCAACTCAGCTCCCGGAGTTTATACAGCCTGGGCAGCAGCCGAAAACAACGGTTGCGAGAGTGAAAGAGTAGAAGTTACCCTCACCATTCTGGACAGCCCTGAACCTCCAACGGCAGAAGATTTTACTACCTGCTTTGATGGAGAAGTTCACACTGCAACTGCCATTCCTCCTGCAGGAGCTACCATCGTATGGTACACCACCCAGTCTGGAGATGAAACCACCACTGCTCCTTCAGGAACCGGCCCCGTTGTAATTACTGCATGGGCTGCTTCTTCCATTGGCGGAGCGTGTGAAAGCACAAGAGTACCTGTAACACTTACCATCCACCCTGAGCCTCAAGCCGAAATAGCTTATGGAACAGGAAGTTTCTGTGCTGAAGGCTCTGTGAACGTTACCATTACCACTACTGAAAACATTGTCAGCCAGACATTCAGCGTAGAACCGGAAGTTGGCCTGTCAATCGATGAAAATTCGGGAACCATTAACCTGGCAACAAGTACTCCAGGGACTTATGACATTGAAATGAGGTTTGTAAATGATTTGGGATGTTTCAACATTGCCGAAACGACCATTGTCATTGAAGATACTCCTGCTCCCCCCATTGCGGAAGATGTAACCATTTGTTTTGATGGTTCAGTACATACTGCCTCTGCCATTCCACCGGCAGGTGCTTCTATTGTATGGTACACCGATGAAACCGGAACCACTACAACTTCTGCCCCCTCGGGAACAGACCCCGATATATACACTGCATGGGCAGCATCGGTAATCAGCGGCTCTTCCTGCGAAAGCGAAAGAGTGCTGGTAACCCTGACCATTTATGACACCCCGGCTGAACCTTTAGCCAACAACGCTGAAGTGTGTTTTGACGGAAC